>QMVM01000036.1 GCA_003661105.1 Methanosarcinales archaeon
ATTTTTTCACAAAAAATCGAGTAAAAACTGCCCTTCGGGATGGGTATGTCGGATGTATTCCAAAATGTTTATTCGAACTGGAAAATATTATTTTTGATTTGTGATTTTTTGCATGGGCATTGGGGTTAAGGGAACGCACAATAGAATAGATAAGTTACCAGTAGGCGGTGTCACGCCCATACAGCAATTCCCGTTAGGCCTATAAACGCGTGCGGACAAAGGGTCGATTCCCTATACTTTCGTAAACATTTATACACGACGTAGAGAAATACAAAGAACCTGACATTCCGCAGGTTGCCGTCCATTTTCCATAATTTCTACTGATAACGGTTTTGTGTATTTCAAAAATATTATTTTTACATTTTAGATATATATATGAACGAACTTTAGAGACCTGATTTGACCACCTTCGGTAGAATGGGCCTATACATTGTTCAGAATCATTTGCACATAAACATTGAAAAACGCAATCATCTGCCACTATTCAACATTTACGAAAAAGATTTGTTTTCAAAGTACCTGCGGAATATAAGAAGAACAATTCCAAATAATGTTTAGCAAATTTGGAACTTGATGGATGGTCGCACATATAACCTGACTTTCGGTGAATTGAAATAGTCTGTCCTTTTATCGTCACAGAACGCATGTAGAATTACCAATGGTAACAACGTGATTGAAGGGTGGAACGGGTCATACCTGTGTGACTCATTTTGGACTGCAATTTACGTTGCACCGAAAAGTCGAGATTGGTGAATTTGACTGGTTACCAGAAGATAATAAAAAGAGTCTGAATTTGTGAAATCTGGATCTACGATACTCATCAAAATCTCCCATTTTTTAGATGGTGCCTCGGTTACCACCTAATTTGACGCGGATACCCACACAATACAACGTGACCACCATTGTACCAGAAAAACCTTTTATACGCACACACATAATTCAGCACGTAGTACACGTAAAGAAAGGAGATGATTAATAATGCAAATGGCACCCCAGATGGGGTATGATCGTGCAATAACCGTGTTTAGTCCGGACGGGAGACTTTTTCAGGTAGAATATGCGAGGGAGGCAGTGAAGCGGGGCACGACTGCGATAGGTATTAAAACAGATGACGGTGTTGTGCTGCTGGTGGATAAGCGGGTTGCGAGCCATTTACTCGTGTCCGAATCGATCGAAAAGATTTTTCAGATCGATCAGCATATCGGTGCAGCGACGTCGGGACTGGTTGCGGATGCGCGTGCACTGATCGACCGTGCGCGCGTTGAGTCGCAGGTTAACAGAGTATACTATGACGAGCCGATCGGGATAGAGGTCCTTGCAAAGAAAGTCTGCGACCACAAGCAGACATATACACAGTTTGGCGGTGTGCGCCCTTACGGAACCGCTCTCTTGATTGCGGGCGTGGATGATCACCGTGCAAGGTTATTCGAGACCGATCCGAGCGGTGCGCTGCTCGAATACAAGGCGACTGCCATCGGTGCTGGCAGATCAAAGGTTATGGAGATCTTCGAGAGTGAGTATACACAAGACCTTGATATGAAAGGCGCAATCCGCCTTGGACTGAGAGCACTCTATCAGGTCTCAGATACTACGTTTGATGTGAGCACGATTGAGGTCGGGCTTGTATCTCTCGCGGATCGGCAATTCAAGAAACTCGGAGAGGATGAGCTTTCCGGATATGTCGATGAGGTTGTTGAGGAGTTTAAGGATGCCGAAGCGAATGATGAGGTCGATAGTGGGGATAATAGTGAGTAGCCATGGTTACGCTTGATAACGCGATAACGGCACGGTTAAAACGTGGCGACAAGCACTTTGAGGTGATGGTCGATCCTGACCTTGCACTGTCGCTTCGCAAGGGCGAGGATGTGGATATAGCTGCAATGCTTGCTGTTGAGGATGTTTTTGAGAATGCAAGCCGCGGTGATCACCCGAGCAAGGAGAGCGTGGAAGGGACATTCGAGACGACCGACATCTTTGTGATCGCCGAGCATATCGTGAAGCATGGGGAACTGCATCTCACGAAGGAGCAGCGGAAGCAGATCATCGAGGACAAGCGCAAGCAGGTGGTAAGCATCATTGCACAGGGCGCGTTTAATCCGCAGACGAAGGCACCACATCCGGTATCGAGGATTGAGAAGGCGATGGAGGAGGCGGGCATCAATATCGATCCGATGAAGGGCATCGATGAACTGGTCAACAAAACGATGGACGCAATACGTCCGATCATCCCGATCAGATTCGATACCGTTGAGGTCGCTGTCAGGATTCCGGCAGATTACGCTGCAAAATCGTATGGGGATGTTGTGGGGTTTGGAGAACTGGTAAAAGATGAGTGGCAGGCTGACGGGTCGTGGATCGGTGTTATCAAGATTCCTGCAGGTATCCAACTTGATTTTTACGGTCTTGTGAACCGCCTCTCGAAGGGTAGCGCGGAAACCAAACTTTTGAAATAGATTAGGTAATGATATGGAAAGAAATATTGCAATTCCGGGGGACGTGGTGTCTGACAACATAAAGATGTCGGGCAGTGGTACGTACGTGCATGGTGATACGGTGCGTGCCTCAGTCTACGGACTCTTGAACGTAGGAGAACGGTATATCAGTGTGATCCCGCTCGCAGGCAAGTACATTCCATGCGCCAGCGACCGGGTGATAGGGATTATCACAGAGGTTGTATATTCAAACTGGATCGTTGACATCAACTCGCCGTACGAGGGATTATTGCATATATCCCAGTATCCACGACGGATTGATTCCGAAAACATGAGCAAGTATCTCAAGGTCGGGGACTGTATACTAACGATGGTCGCGTCTGTTGACGCCGGAATGAAAGTAGAACTTACGCTTCGAGAGAAGGAACTCAGGGTTTTATCCAATGGCCGCATCGTTACGATCAATCCGACAAAGATGCCGCGTGTGATCGGCCGTAACGGATCAATGATCCGGCTGCTGAAGAGCGAGATAGGGTGTAACATGTTTGTCGGGCAGAACGGTCGGATATGGATCAACGGAAGCGATGATTGTATCGATCTGGCAATTCAGACGGTCAAATATATCGAAGACAATGCGCACACACCAGGACTAACCGAGCGTGTGCAGGCATTCTTAAAAGCAAAGGAGAAGACGAGGTATGGCAAAGTACACGAAAGTCGAAATGATGAGGAGTAATAATGAGTGAAAAACCAGAACATTTTATTATAGATGGAAAGCGGCTCGATGGGCGACGTGTTGATGAGCTGCGATCGGTAAAAATAAAGCTCAGCCCACTTGATCGGGCTGATGGATCTTGCTACATTGAATGGGGACGTAATAAGATCATGGCTGCGGTATATGGTCCAAGAGAGCTCCATCCGAGACACAGGCAGAATATGACCAAAGCGGTCGTGCAGTACAGGTACAATATGGCTGCATTCTCAGTGAGCGATCGGATAAGACCGGGTCATAGCAGAAGAAGTATAGAGATCTCGAAGGTGGGCAGGGACGCATTCGAATATGTTGTGTTCACAAAGTTTTTCCCGAAGACCGCAATCGATGTGTTCATAGAGGTGTTGCAGGCGGATGCCGGTACCAGAACCGCTGGCATTAATGCAGCATCATTGGCGCTTGCGGATGCAGGCATCCCGATGAGAGGTCTTGTCAGTGCATGTGCTGTCGGAAAGGTAGATGGTGAGATCGTGCTTGACCTGATGAAAGAAGAGGATAACTTCGGAGAGGCAGATGTGCCGGTCGCCATGGCTGCCGGCGGGAAGATCACACATCTTCAGATGGATGGACACCTGACAAGAGATGAATTTTACGAGGCACTCAAACTGGCTAAAATCGGATGCGATAAAGTATACAAGTTACAGCGTCAGGCACTTATAGAGAAGTATAGTGGGGACTACGCCGAGAATGGTGAAGACGCTATAACCCAGTCAGAAGGTGATGCAGATGAGTGATGATGTGATGGCAGAGATCCACCGCGATTACCTCTTTAATCTGGTACTCAAGGGTGAGCGGGATGACGGACGTGCATTCGATGAATTTCGGGACATATCCATCGAGACCGGTGTTGCAGGGATGGCAGAGGGTTCTGCTCTTGTGACACTTGGAGATACGCAGATCTTAGTCGGCATAAAGATCCAGCCGGGTGAGCCGTTTCCGGACACGCCGGACGTGGGTGTGATCATCACCAATGCCGAACTGATCCCGATGGCATCCCCGGAATACGAGGCAGGTCCTCCGAGAGAGGGTGCAATAGAGATTGCAAGAGTCGTGGATCGCGGTATCCGGGAGTCAAAAGCGATCGATCTCGAAAAACTCTGCATGATCGAGGGCGAGAAGGTCTGGATCATATTTATCGACATCCATGTGCTGAATAACGGTGGCAACATCATCGATGCGGCATCCATAGGCAGCATCGCAGCACTGCTCAACACAACACTGCCTGCTGAAAGATACGGTCTCGGAGAAGATTCGCCTCTTCCGGTGAGGGATATTCCTATTGCAATCACTGCGATTGAGTTTGGAGGAGAACTGATTCTCGATCCATCGCTTGAGGAAGGGAAGCTGGCAGGAACCGTGTACACAGTCATCACCAACTCCGATAACGGCATCTCCGGGATGCAGAAGAGTGGTGTAGAGCCGCTCACCATCGATCAGGTCATGAGAGTGGTCGATATGGCAGGGACTGCGGCAGCCAAGATACGGGAAAAATTCTTAGAGGTCTAACTAATGGTAAAACATACTAAAGGATGGAAAACGAGGTCCGCAGGTCGATTCGGTGTGCGGTATGGCAGGAATATCAGAAAGCGCGTCGCTGATATCGAAGAGAAGATGCATGAGAAGCATAAATGCACCCAGTGCGGGTTTTCGTCTGTGCGCCGCATCGGCACCGGAATCTGGAAGTGCAAAAAATGCGGGCACACATTCGCAGGCGGCACATATCTTCCGAGCACGTCGATCGGGACGACTGTTTCACGGTCTGTGAAACGTGCTATCGAGCAGAAAGCGCGAGATGCGGCGATGGAGGTTTGATGAGCTACCGGTGCGTCAACTGTAAGCAACCTGTTGAGATCAACTATGAATACCGCGGTGTCAGGTGCCCCTACTGCGGGCACCGCATCCTTGTGAAGGAACGACCTGTGCGGATCAAGCAGGTTTTTACCGAGTAATTTTTTAAAAAATTAAGTAAAAGGAGAATGGATAGAGCAGAGTTTAGTTTCGATTTTGGCGAGGGTGCGTCCATGGTATACCATGCGCTGCTGCCAGAGACCATGGAGGTGTTTCCGAGGAGCCGGGCAGCGCTGTCGGTGGATGGTGGGGTGTTGCGTATCATCGTGGATGCCGAAGATGTTACTGCTCTGCGTGCCGCACTGAACACGTGGCTCAGGTTGATCAAGGTTGCGTGTGAGATGGTGGAAATCCAGTCGTGAATGCGAAAGATGAGTTCAAGGAAAGCTTACCGCGCTCTTAAAACAGCAGGGATCGATTTTGTGACGAGCGTTCCCTGCGTCAATTTAGGGGGTCTGCTCGATCTGCTCGAATCTGATCCTGAGATTGTGCATATTCCGGTAACAAGAGAAGAAGAAGGTGTCGGGATATGCGCTGGCGCATACCTTGGAGGCGCGAACCCTGCGATCGTTATGCAGAACTCGGGTCTTGGAAACAGCATCAATGCGCTCGCATCGTTAAGTCTGCTCTACCGGATGCCTTTGCTCATGGTCCTCAGCCACAGGGGCGATCTCGGTGAGCAGATATCAGCGCAGGTGCCGATGGGTCAGCTAACGCACGGACTGCTTGATAATCTTGGAATACCGCGGTACTCGCCCGCTCCTTCTGAGGCTGACCGGGTAATTCCGGGCGCATGGACACTTGCAAAGACGGCAGGGCTGCCTGTCGCGATCCTGCTTGGCGAATCGTTCTGGGTTTGAGATTCGCGGCATTCGCCGTCATCTGTGGATACATAGTCATCTCTTTTTCAGAATCTTTTTATTATTTTCTGATAACGTCGGATTGTCTTACGCAACCACAACTACCATAATGGAGAACTATAGGTCTGAAAAGTGGTTTACACCGCTAATCTGTGTCCATCTGCGTTAATCTGTGGCTGCTACTATTTTAGCCACAGATTAACACCGATTTCACTGATTACACCCACACAATCATACCCGTATTTGTCGGGTTGGCGCCATGTTTTCAACCAACCAGAATAAATTAAAAAGTCTCCGTTTTCAGGCAGTGACTCACTTATGCATGGATTCGAATATGCTTTAGATAGCCTACGGGATTTTTCGGATAAAATCGTGCATTGAAATACAAAACTATATGCATCACCGACCCGGACTATGCCAGGCTGCCGCTTACACTTGCGTTTTCAGAGACTCCGGGAGTCGTCGGATTTGATGCGGACACGGGGCAAGATCACAGATTAAAGCGATGAACCAGTATGCAACACCAACTCCTGTGCTGATGATGGCGATGGAAGAAGATGGGGCAGCCCTACATCACACCAAAACGTACACCTCCGACATTGCACCCTCCCTGATGCCCACATACATCCCCTTCGTGCTGACCTCCGCGGCTTAACGGGACCTCGCATCCGTTGTGCACCACATCCCCCACCCGCTCTGAAGCAAAGCGCGCCGCCTACATAAAGATCATCGCAATGAAGGCCACGTAGACCGTGATGAACAGGATGCCGACTCTCCTGTCAAATACCCCGCGATATCCCACGAATATCACCATAGCCATCGCCAGGAAGACCATCAGGACTACGTTGTCCACGATTGCCCCTGCCAGCGGAATGGTGCGGAATCCAGCACCGATCCCAAGTGCAAGCAGGATGTTTGCGATGTTGCTTCCGATAACATTTCCAATAATCATCATACCCCACTTCTTCCGGGCGGCTGTGATCGATACTGCAAGTTCGGGAAGCGACGTGCCGAGTGCCACCAGCGTCAGTCCGATGGCCGTTGTGGATATTCCCAGTTCTGATGCGACAACGACGGCAGCATCCACCAGGAAATTGCATGCCACGAACACGCCAATACCCCCTGCAATGGTCTGCCCGAGATGCCGCACGAGATCTTTCCTGTTATCACCAATCTCAGGAACCGGGTGTGTCGATCGATGTCTGACGTAGCTGTCCCGGATGTACCACCCGTACGCTATGACCAGCAGAAGTCCTGCCATCCATGTAAGCCTGCCGGCGTATAAGAAGTAGCATGATACTATTGCAAGTATCAGGACATGGATCTTCACATCACGGTAAATACTGCGATCGATTACGATGGGGCTGACTATACATGCCGCGCCAAGCACCAGAGCGATGTTGGTGATGTTGCTTCCGACTACATTTCCGGCGGCAAGCTCGGGATTGCCCGTGTAGGCTGCGTACACGGATACGACGATCTCGGGAAGCGAGGTTCCAACCGCCACCACAGTCACCCCTATAAGGAACTCTGACACCCCAACTGCCTTTGCGAGTCTTGATGCGCCGCCGGTGAACCAGTCGCTCGAATACGCCAGGAAAACGGCGGACAATATGAGGGTCAGCAATTCCATCAGCATAAGATCAAATTGGTTTCATAGTACATAATCTTTATAATCCCGAAGTAGCAACATAATCATCATTCGGAGGAAAAACATTGGCAAGAAAAACGGTAAGAAAGACCGATCGCTGGAAGACAAAGAACTGGTATCAGGTCGTAGCTCCTGAGATGTTTGGCAGGTCGGTTATATGCGAGACGTTTGCAGATGCGCCAGAGAAGCTGATCGGGCGGACGGTTAGTGTCACGGTCGGCGATATGGTTAAGGATTTCTCGAAACAGAACACCAAACTACATTTCAAGATTACTGATGTGAGCGGAGATACGGCAGGCACATCATTCACCGGGCATCAGATGACTAATGATTACATCGGATCGCTGATCAAGCGCCAGACATCTCGCATCGATGCAAATCTGGAAGTATATACAAAGGATGGGTACCGGATGCGGATAAAGCCAACCTGTTTCACGACGCACCGTGCAAAAACAAGCCAGATCGAGGCGGTACGCAAGAAGGTGGAAGAACTTATCCACGATCGCGCAAGGAAACTTGATTTCGAGAAGTTAATCGAAGAGGCTGTGAACGGAAAGCTTTCCGCAAAGGTTTACCGCAGTATAAAAGCCATATATCCGATGCGCAGGGTTGAAATTCTGAAAACAGAGATTACCGGTACCCCCATAGGGAAGTGATGGATACGGTATCTCAGGAACAGGTTTAATACCAACGTCTACATAAATTTATTACTGTTGCGCACATAATTAAATAAATACAGAGGTTAAGCAAGGATGAATACAAAGAAATTTCGAGGATCACGCACATGTGGCGGAGGCACTCACAAGAATCGGCGAGGTGCGGGGAACCGGGGCGGACGCGGTAAGTGTGGTGCAGGCAAACACCATGCGACGCGAGCGCTGCTGCGTGGATATACGTATGGGAAGCATGGGTTCACACGCCCTCAAAAAATTATTGTCAGCACGAACACCATCAACGTGTGCGAACTCGATTCAAGGATACCCCAACTGCTGCGCGCAGGGTTTGCCGAAGAGAAGGATGGGGCGGTGCATATCGATGTTAGCATACTCGGTATCGACAAGGTTCTTGGCACCGGCAGGGTTAACCGGGCACTAACAGTATCCGCATCAACGTTCTCTAAAAACGCGATCACAAAGATCGAGAACGCAGGCGGAACAGTGATCCATACTTGATTAAGTGGTTAGTGGTGTTGCAATGAGTTTCAGAGAAGCTCTCGAACCGATCCTTGCCAGATTGCCAGCGGTCGCAAGTCCCGAGGGGCACGTACATCTCAAGAAGAAGCTTGCATGGACTGCAGGCATTCTCGCCTTATATTTCGCGCTCTCAAACGTCCCGCTCTTCGGAATGTCGCCCGAATCGGTCGATATGTTCCATATGTACCGTGCGTTCTTTGCAGGGCAGGGCGGAACACTGATGCTTCTCGGGATCGGTCCGATCGTCACGGGTTCGATCATCCTGCAACTGCTTGTCGGTGCAAAGGTCATAAATCTGGATATGTCCGATCCGCATGATCAAGCATTATTCCAGGGTGCACAGAAGCTGCTCGTCTTCGTGATGATTCTATTCGAGGCGCTTCCGCAAGTGCTCGGCGGATATATCAGACCATCAACCGACGTTGCGGCCGCTCTTGGCGTCGACCCATCTACAATCGTGCTCCTGCTCTTATTCCAGATATGTGTCGGCGGAGTCCTGATCCTGTTTATGGACGAGATCGTATCCAAGTGGGGTATCGGATCAGGTGTTGGGCTCTTCATCGTTGCCGGAGTCTCCCAGCAGATCATCACAGGGCTGTTCAGCTGGATACCACCGAAAGGTGAAATCATTCCGATCGGAATGCTTCCACGGTGGGTGTATTATGCGCAGGAAGGACTTCCAACAGACATGATCCATATCCTGGTAGATACAGGACTCCTTGCGCTGGTCACAACCATCACCATCTTCCTCTTCGTCGTCTTTGTAGAGAGTACCAGGATAGAGATCCCGCTTGCGCATAGCGCGGTTCGTGGTGCAAGAGGGAGATTCCCGATAAAACTTATATATGCAAGCGTGCTTCCGATGATCCTTGTGCGGGCGCTTCAGGCAAACATCCAGATGATCGGGATGCTGCTATCCAGCAAAGGGATCACGATACTCGGGAAATTCAGCGAAAGTACACCGCTTGGCGGGATCATGTATTACCTCGCACCGATCCATAGCCCACATGACTGGGTCCCGTCGCTTGTCGCTGTGAAGTATTCGACACCGGAACTTGCAATGGCATCACCGGAAGTGTGGCAGATCATGCTCCATGTACTCTGCGATGCCGCGATGTTGATCGTTGGCGGCATTATCTTTGCGCTCTTCTGGATCGAGACTACAGGCATGGGTGCAAAGAACGTGGCGCAGAATGTGTTCCAGTCCGGAATGCAAATTCCCGGGTTCAGACGAAGCCCACAGAGCATCGAGCGAGTCATGGAACGGTACGTGCCAAAGGTGACGATCATCGGCGGAGCATTGATCGGCGCGCTCACGCTCGTAGCATCGATGCTGGGGACGATCGGCGGCGCAGGCGGTACCGGACTTCTGCTCACAGTGAGCATCGTCTATCGGTTGTATGAGGATCTCGCATCCGAGCAGATGATGGAGATGCATCCGATGATGCGACAGTTCTTCGGAGGCGCATGACAAACATCATACTCCTTGGACCGCCCGGGTCCGGAAAAGGCACGCAGGCAAAGTTGCTTGCAGAGCGGATCAGTGCCCCCCATATCTCCACAGGCGATATCCTACGGGCAGCAAAAGGCACAGAACTCGGAGACCGTGCTTCCGAATACATGAACAGGGGCGAACTCGTCCCTGACTCGGTACTGATTGCGATCGTTGAAGATCGGCTCGCAAAGCCAGACTGCGCATCAGGCAGCATCCTCGATGGCTATCCGAGGACGATCCCGCAGGCAGATGCACTCAACCGTATTCTTTCGGGACTTGACATGCGAATCGATCTTGTGATCAACATCGATGTGCCGGACGATCGGTTGATCGCCCGCCTATCGGCGCGCCGCGTATGCGAATGCGGGGCTACATACCAGTTGACGTTTAATCCGCCGCAGGTGGGCGGGGTATGCGACCTGTGCGGCGGGGCACTATACCAGCGCGATGATGATACCGAGGAATCTGTTCGGAACCGTCTCATGGTGTATAAAAGAGAGACGCAGCCGCTTATCGATTATTATGATAATCTGGGGCTACTTACGACGATCGATGGGAGCGGCAGCATCGAAGAGATCTCAGGCGAGATCTACGCACACGTCCAATAATGCGGCACCCCTGACAGAGACTTTTTATTATCTTCTGACATGGATTTTTTGGAAAAAAAACCACAGAGAGCACAGAGGACGCAAGAGAAAGCAGCAACTCTATATATCCTGCCAACGGCTGTGCTTCGCAGACCGTGTCTGTGATTAATCTTCTTTGCCATAGCCCAAATCCCCCCAAAGAAATTAAAAAGCCGTCCTGACTCCCAAAAAACTTTTGAGAGCGACGGACTGTCAATCCTTTCAGTCCAGAATCATGGCACCGCAAATCTGCACATCCCAACACACTCATGAACCCGGACCACCTCAAGAATGCGATTCCCCTGTTCATCCGCGTCCATCTGAAAGAATCCGGCGCAAGCGGTGCAGTTATCGGGCTTAGCGGCGGCATCGATTCAACGGTTGCGGCATATCTAACCACTCACGCGATCGGGCATGAGAACGTGCTCGGCATCCTGCTTCCTGTGCAAGACCTCACACCAGGGCAAGACACGAAGGACGCCATCGATATTGCAGATCGGCTCGGGGTCGAGTACAGGGTGATCGAGATCAGCGATATTTTGCGGTCATTTTCGGGTACGATTCCCGACTACGATCCGGGCGCAGCCGTTTCGAACGGGAACCTGATCGCACGAATCCGGATGTGCGTGCTCTATTATTATGCAAATCTACTGAATCGGATTGTAATCGGAACTGGAAACCGAACAGAGATTCTTATCGGATATTCTACGAAATACGGCGATTCAGGCGCGGATATAGAGCCGCTCGGCGATCTATACAAGACCGAGGTGTTCGAACTTGCCAGGCATCTGGGGGTTCCGGAACGGATCATCGAAAAACCGCCGTCGGCAAGACTCTGGGCAGGGCAGACCGATGAAGGGGAACTCGGAATGCAGTATAAGGAGATCGACAGGATATTAAGGATGCTTGTTGATGAGGGGCTTAGTGCGGAAGAGATCGCGGCACGCGGGGTGTCTGATGGTAGCGTCTCTCGCATAACCGACCTGATCCGCACAAGCGAGCACAAGCGGCATGCTCCGCCGCGGGCCGGCGGCAAGACCGAAACTTGAAGCTATGAAGACGATGACACAAGCGTCGACGGCGAAGCCGTTACTGGCGTTCGAACTCTCTGGTGAGCATGAGACACTGCCAGAAAGCGAGGTGCTCGCATG
>QMVM01000037.1 GCA_003661105.1 Methanosarcinales archaeon
AGAAAAATAAAGTAGCATTTTTGGCAGGTAGACCCTCATATAAAAAGCTTGATAGAGGACAGTTATGCACATGAAGAAAGTTGAAATTTCAATATTTTATTTTTCGGTGACGACTAAACAAGTAGCATCATAGGTGAGGCGATACATGGGAAGAAACTACTGTTGGTGATATGATTCCAAGGTATTTTCGTTGAGATTCTGCTTAAGTATATAAGTAGTCCGGTCAAAGTTAAAGATGGGCGATAAAAGAAAAGATGACAAAAATGAACGAAACAGAAGTAACAGCAAAAACGCGAAAGCAGTGGCTATTTCCAACTTTAATCGCAACCATATCCACATTTTACGTATTAGGGTCCATAGCAAGAGCGGCTACAGGGGGCGCAGACAGTATGGATTGGTTCATCCCGTGGAACATCGATGGCTGCTGGAGACTGGTTCTAATCTCCATGCCAGTCGTGATAATCATTGGCTATATGTCCCGGAGCTGGAAAGCGGGTATTGCGGTTGCCTGTATGCTCTGGGCACTGACAATCTTCGAAACACTCTTCGATTTAGGATTTGGGTTTTACATAAGAAAACCTGAATCAATCGAACTTGCTGTAAAGATTGCGTTTGCGCTCTGTTGTGCACTCGTTGGAGCACTGAGCGGATACGCAGGAGGCTTGACCGATGAAGACAAAGACTAAAAAGATTCTGACAATTGTTTTGCTGCTTGCAATCGCATCCAGCGTAACCATATTCGCTCTTGTGACGATGCAATCCCCTGTGAGGCAGGCGATCACGCAATCGGAACTGGACGATCTGATCGCAGCGTCCGGAGGGACAAGACTTACAACAAACCCGGGCCCGGACGAGGGTCCTATGTGGAGCCCGGACGGAACAAAGATATTCTTCGAAACACGACCCGACGTTGGTTCCGGACGCTACAGTTCGGAGTGTTACATTGCAGTCATGAATGCGGATGGAAGCGATGTAACGAGGCTGGCAAACGGCACAAATCCGGTGCTGCATTCTGGCAAGGTCTACTTCGAATATTATGACCCCGTATACACCGAGCTACTGGTAACTGAGGTAATGGACATGGATGGGGGCAATAGAAAAAAGCTTCTGTCTTTAAATGAGCGAACACATCTGTTTCAGGCGATAAGCCCTGATAGAACGAAAGTGTGTTATTGTACATACCATAGAACCGATTCATACCTCGTGTGGTGGAAAAATGGAACTGTGACAAAGGAAAAGGGTGATTGGAACATCGATGGCGCTAAATACAACGATGCTCGGCATAGCGGGGAGATGCTCATGGCAGGTCCGGAGATGCACTCAGACATCTGGGTGATGAACCTTGACGAGAGCAACAAGGTGAAACTCGCATCCGGGATTGAGAGCAGTAACTGCCCACCGCGACCAGAGTGGAGTCCTGATGGGAAGAAGATATTCTTCTTAAACCCTGTAATATCTCCTGAGACTCACATCGAAAATATCGACATATGGGTGGTGGCTGCAAATGGGGGGAGCAAGAAGCGACTAACAGACAATCCCGGCTACGATGCGGATCCGAAATTTAGTCCGGATGGGACAAAGATTACATATCTATCAGAAGATCAGGACAACTTTGATATATGGATGATGAACCCAGATGGCAGCGGTAAAGAGCGGTTGACAGAAAGTCCAGGAGCTGATGCGGATATTGAGTGGAATCCTGATGGGCGGAGGGTTGCTTACATCTCGCGGTCATCGAATTGGTATTCATATAAAACAGAGCATGATTTCGAGAATACATCTGACATCTGGGTGATGAACATCGATGGAAGCGACAAAGAACGGTTGCTGAGTATTCCGTATCCGTATGGAGTGATAGATGACATCGAATGGAGTCCGGATGGCTCGAAGATGATCTTCGGATTTCAGCCGAATTATGGAAACGATGACATCTATGTGCTGGATGTGCCGGAAAAACCAGAATGTGCAGTAGATGCGATCGATCTATCCCCTCAAACCCCCGTACACCCACCAGAGACAGATAACTCAACTGAAGATTTTTTATTCTTTGAGGTCTGCATGCTTCCTCCGGAAGTGGGCGACCCTGACTGCCAATATCTGGTGGGGGCAAGTTTTCTGGATTTCCCTACATACTACTTCGACAAAAGTATCGGAAGTCTATATACCGGCATAGCTCCGGATCCGTATGATATTGAGTTCAACGAAAGCTTAAGATTCATTATTGGAGAATGTGCCATAGGGCGCAAATCAGGTGAGTGGTCTCATCTTGAGCCTGTTTATGAGGTGCCCTACTCCTTTTACTTAAGCTACTCGACAGACTTGAGTGCCGTAGGGAAAATCAGCGTGGTGAATGTCACCAGGACCGGTCTGCTTGTTATCCATCTCGATGATCAGAACATCAGATTAGCCCAGGGAGATGATTGGAGCAGGCAAGTCGGAGTATGTGGTGAGCAAATCCATATAACCAATCATGGATTTCTGGACAAGAGTACCAACAACAAAACTTCAAGAACACGATTGTCCGGTAGATTAGTCAGGACTCACGCACCGCATCTTTAACACAGTATAAAATCCCTGCCTCACCTGATGGCACCGAACTTTCCAGACTACTTCTCGATGATCGTCTCATCGATCTTCATGCCGAAGTGCCGCGCCGAATCCTCAAAATGGACAAGCACCTCGTCGCCGGCCTTGAGGTTTGCGATCGATATTGGACGCTCATCCGCGCCTACTAGTTTTATCGTCTCGGCGTTCTGCAAGATCGTTGTTATCATGTTCCCATCGACTTCAGCCTTGACAAGCGTCAGGGGTCGCTTCTCGATCTTAACTCTCCCGACGATCCCGTCCCTCTGCTCGCCTCGCGCATTCACGATGACCACGCCATCGCCAGCAGAGAGTTCTGATAGGTACTGCGTCTTCTCGCCGACCTTCGCATAAGCATGTACTGCGCCCGCATTGACTCTGAATGGGCGGGACGCAACATACGGGCTGTCCTCTGCCTCGGATTGTATCAGGAAGAGTCCGTTTGACTGCGATCCGACAAGCATTCCCTCTCCGACCGACATCAGCGAGCATGTGTCTACACAGACCCGGTCGCCCATACCCCTGGGTTCGACCACGGTTACCCGCGCAACCTGAAGTGGTACCGTTGGAATGCCTGAGCGCTCCACAACGCCAACGATGCGCTTGATCTCTGAGGGGTCATCGGTATCTATGAGAACGCCGTCCGCGCCATGCTCAAGCGTCTCGATCGCGAGTTTCGCCTCATCAGCTTCCTGAACTCCGGCTATGATCAAAACATTTTCATCAAAGAGTCCTGCGATCATGTTTTCAAGCGGGATAACCTTCCAGTCAGTCCCTATGACAATCAGATAATCACAGATCTTGCCGAGTTCAACCGCGAACTGTTCGTACTTCTTGTCGCGGATGACCACGTATCCGGCAACCGTCTTTCCTTCGGAAGCCAACTTTTCTGCCGTGATAATATCCATCGATCCGGTTAAATCGGTTGGAAGTGGCTGCGTTCCATCGCCTTCCCCGTTTATGCCGACCACCACAATATCAGGCATGACCTCTCCTGCGACAGGGGATGCCACCAGGATATCGCCAAGTTCCCGCACCTTCCCGACACTATCAACTGACGCGAGCACGCATTCCACACCAGACTCAAGACTGGTGGTAATTCTCTGCTTCTGTGCATCCCAATTACCAGTGTCTGCTTTAATCCATGCGGTCTTTGTACTCATGATGGACCCGCTGGGACTCGAACCCAGGGCCTTCGCCTTGCAAAGGCGACGATCTTCCAACTGATCTACGAGCCCGTGCCATCATACTATGATGTGCATTGATTTAAAGGTATCTGGACTCAGGGGTTGCCAACTTCTATGGTGTTAGTCAAAACCCTTCCCGATTATCGGCATGGGTTCGAGCGGGTGAATGATGAGAGGGAGTGCGAGGGGTGTGGGTATCGGTTGTATTGTGGGTGAATTTGGGGTGAGCCGGTTTGTTGTTCGGGTCACAGGTCTGCTGCCCCCGGCTCGAATATCCGAAAAAAATCAGAGTTGTGGCATAACGCCGTGTCAAGTTGACAGCCATATCAAACAGAATGTTTAATGTACCATGTTGATGATATTATAAATAGTGGATATAAGGAGGTTGATGCATTATTAAAGCAGTTACCATAACATTCGAAAAGCGTTTGGAGCTACTGAAAGAAAAAGTGCAGGAGGACGATTTTTTGACTGCGAAAGGTCTTGGTAACGAAGTGCCATTCCGGATATTTGATTATCCACCTGAAAAAGAGTTGCTCGTCAGACAGACGATCGATAGGATAGCTTCCAATCTCAATGATACGCCAGTGAATATTCTTGTAATCGACTTATACGAGATGTGCCTCAAACTTTTAGAAGATAAACTGTATGTGGAAAAAATCATGAAATTCTAAGAAGAAAAAGGTTCTGAAGAATTGTTAAACAAGCTCAATATCTTATCAAAACATGAAACTTCAGTACCCCCTCCAAATCAGAGGGTGACTCGAAGAAGTGGGTGTATCCTGAATCCTTGATGGTGATGTTAGTATTGTTATCTGACAAGCAATGAATCGCTATACCAATTGTTTTATCACATTATCCCATTCGATAGAATACTATATATAGTAGGAGAGTAAAAATCGTCTCATAAATTTATCAGCACCAGATGGTGTGACAGTTCCCCAGAGACCTGGTTTCGCAAAACTCATCCCATCTCGATCGATCCAACGATTATCGCGCGGATCATTCGGAGTTCACCCGGTCATAAGAATAATGCGAGCACGCCAATGGTTGCCACCCGCCCGCAATCCAGTGGTTCGGAAACCCGCCTCCTCTCCGCGATCCTACAAGCGATGAAGCGTCTGCGGTGATGTCCGCTCCCTTCCGGGCCTAAACCGTTTTCCGCAACAGAGATAGCAAACCTGCCCTCCGGCAGACTCCACTACCAACGCCATCCCCGCAGGACGGAGATTCATTGTTGGGCATCCGATCTTAAATAGCGTTTGGCATGTCTTCCATTGGCTTCGCCCCCCGCATATCGGCGGTTTCGGGTGATAGGTGACGCCGGGTTACCCGGGCTAGCCCGCAACCAGTTATTGCATGGATGATACTAATAAGGTTATCCGTTCACCGGTATGTCTGGCGCACCATAAGTCTCATGCCAGTCGAGCACCTGCCGGTATGTGCGTATCGTGGACTTGCCTGCGCCGAACATCGCTGCGATCTCGGCATCGGTCTTGCCTCCATCGACCGCACTGATGAACTCGTTGATGTCAAATGGCGTCTCAAAATCCCGCCACCTGAACAGACCGCACTTGATCCTTACTCGCTCTACATTGCGCATCTTCTTCCGGTCACCAAGCGATACTGCGATTTCGCTATCACTATAGCCCTCATGATACATTTTAAAGACGGTCACCATCTCATCAAGCGTCAGTGTCGTCTTTATGCTAAGCGCCTTGACGGCATCCTGGATCTCTTGATCACTGGCATCACTCCCCGACCCAAGTGCGATCATCCCTTCGATGGGTTTGTCATCAATCTCTATCATTGTTTTCTCCTTGTTTGTCCTTAATGGTTGGGCTATCATATCTTTTTCTGGCAGGCGGCATAACTCTTTCCAGTGTCATGTTCCTGTGATTGGGTGCAGAGGCGGCAAAAAGAGTAGGATTACCTCACACATCATGTAGCAACACCGTGCAAACACATGCAGCAGAATTCGTCGAAACGTTTATCCGATCTCTCCTAAAATCAGAGATGAATGAAGATCGGTGTCATTGCGATTCAGGGAAATGTTGCAGAGCACGTGAATGCGCTGGAACGCACGCTTGCCGAGCGAAACGACCGTGGCGAGATCGTCCTGATACGGCAGAGCGGACTCGTCCCTGATTGCGACGCCATCGTGCTTCCGGGAGGGGAGAGCACCACGCTTGCGCGGCTTATGTGGAAGGAAGACATCGCCGAAGAGATCCAAAACGCAGCCGCTTTGGGTGTGCCGATACTTGGCACCTGTGCGGGTCTCGTGCTCCTTGCGAAGCATGGAGATTGCCAGACAACAAGAACAAAACAGCGATTGCTCGGCATAATGGATATTGAAGTCAGAAGAAACGCGTACGGGCGTCAGCACGAGTCATTCGAGACGTTACTTGACATTCCGCCTATAGGGGGGGCGTTTCCAGCTGTCTTTATCCGTGCGCCTGCGATCGTGCGGTGCGGGGATGACGTAACCCCACTCGCGAGGTTTGGAGAGTGTATCGTTGCCGCGCAGCAGGGCAACGTGCTTGCGCTTGCATTCCACCCCGAGATGGTGGCAGATACGCGGCTGCACCATTACTTTGTGGATCTGATTTAGAATCCGCCCGGAACGTGTACACACCATATATTGTGTGGAGTCTCTAAACGGATTCAACGGCACAAACAACATATAATCTGTGTTCATCTTCGTTAATCTGTGGCTAATATTGTTTTTAGCCACAGACTAACGCTGATTACACCAGTTTCATCAATCTAATTGCTTCCGTGTTCCGTGTTGATTTACCACAACCCGACTGAACAGCTTCCAAAACGTCATGCTTCAGGATTTTTCGGATTGGCTGCGGTGGTTATCTGAATGGGGCGCTCCAAAACTCTCCAGCACCGCTATCAGGTTTTCATAATCCACCTCAGTATTGTAGCATCCGTCCGTTAGGAGCGGAACACCATAAGTCACGATGTCTTTGCGTTTAAGCGCCCGCATGACCTTGTTTAACTCATAGTTACACGCCACGAGGAGTGCACCGTCCGCCGACTCCTTCTTTATGACGTGGCGGACGTATGACGAGCCTGCGATGATATATAATGTATAGCCAAACCGGTCCGCATCTACCACCATCTTCGAAAAGATGCACTTGCCACAGCCCTGGCACTGGATCCCAAAGCGTGTCGATGGCGCAGGGCAGTCAAGCGACCTCATGCAGTGCGGGGTGAGCAGCAGGCGATGTTTCGTCTCTGCAAAAGCAGATCTGTGCGCCATGTTCTTGAGCGATGCCATCCATGTATCGAGCGTTCTTGTATCTGCGCATCTCTGAAATATGGCTTTGATCGGTAGATAAAAGAAATCGAGGATGTCTGCAAAGACCCCGGCAAGCCAGACATGCCTGTTGAGACTGATCCGGCTGATGAGCAGAGCCAACAGCGCAAGAACGACGGATACGACTATGGTCATCGATATCACAATCCCGATCAGTTCATACATCACAACACAACTCCATCTTCTTGATCACCTCGTCCACATCCACCTTTGTGTCGTAGCAGCCGTCCCGCAGCAGAGGGACACCCTGAACCGGTGCGGTCTTCGCGATATCCTGCATCGCCTCTGTCAGCTCGCTATGACATGCCACGGCAATACACACATCGGGGCTGCAGGATTTGAGGATCTTCCTGACAAAACTTCCGCCCGGCACTACAAACACCTTGAAATTGTATTTTTCCGCAGCTTTTGCTATGCGGCCGATATCGCACCCGCCGCACATTTTACACTCATAACCGATTATCGGGTCGCACCGTGTCGCGCACTTGGGCCCTCTCATGCACTGCGGCAGGAGGATTATGCGCCCGTCCCGCCTACGCTTAAACTTCTCAAGCATCATCGCATTATTAAGTTCGATGAGAATCTCGTCAACGAGTTCTTCTTTGATATAAAACACCCTGCAAACCCACTTTGCGGGCGAGTAGAATAGATACAGCATAAACAGGATTAAATTCGGAAATATGATCTTATGCCTCTTAAAACTGTAAACACCGAGCAACAGTGCCAGCACCGTCGCCAGAAGGACAGCAACTGCTAAGAAGACGAAGAACTTGCCGAGGAGTTCGTAAGGGACTTCCATAAGACTAAAACGGTTTGCGGATATTTAAAGTTGTCCATGTAGGAAATAAGGATGCATCTCTGGTAAAAATGATATGAAACGTCAGTATAACCAGCGAATCTTCCAAATCTATACAGCCTCATGAGTTTTTGCGTATTCGAGTCGAAGATCGGCATGACTGGTGGCACACATCATGAAGTAGCTGTTGTGTGATGGGCATGGTGCGTGTGAAGTAACCCCCAATCTTTATGAGGCGTGGCGATAAGGGGTAGAATCGAGCAAGGATGGCAGGATAATACGTCCTACGTAGCGAGGGTAATATGACACAAGATGTTGGTTCGTACTTCAGGTCGGGATTCCACCAGATAAGGTCTGCCCCCGGGCTCATAATCCCGTCCCTTATCTCCGGTTCGCTCTCTTCCTCTGTTGGATGGGTGATTATGCTCACTTTCCTGATACTCTCATTACCCCTCATGGCAGAGGTTGCACCAATTGCAGAGCGGAACCAGGATCTGATCTCTGAAATTATCGAGGAGGAAAATTTTGAGGACGATATCGATCCGAAGATGGAAGAGTTGGTAGAAGAGTTTTCCGGTCTGGTTCCGGAGATGATCGGCTTATCCATCATGTTCCTGATCCTCGTATGCGTGATTGTGATCATCTTCTTCGCTTTGTACGCATGGGTCGAGGCAGGAACTATCGGATACCTCTGGCAGGGGGTCACGACCACAACGGATTTCAGAAACTTTTTATATTATGCTAATAACTATTCATTTCGGATAATGGGGTTATGGATATCGATGGCTATATTTTCCATCGTACTGTTTTTGATGCCATTTTTCACTCTGGTACTTCTCCCTCCGCCGGCCAACATCGCAATATTTAGCCTCTCAATCGTCCTGTGCCTCATCCTGTGGCTCGTGGCTATGGTGTTATTATTTTTTGCTGAAGAATTTATCGTAATAGAGGGTATGGGGGTAATAGGCTCGATTAAACGGAGCAAAAATATAGTTGCTGGAAATATTGGATCTGTCTTGATTTATATCTTTATTCTGGTTGTTTTCGTCATGACCTACGGCGTCATCGCTGGCATTTTTGAAGTTATAGCGGTTCTGTTCAATTCCAGCCTTTCGCCACTCTTTGTGCTGTTCTCCATAATTATTCTGATTCCATGGATGCAGCTATCCAAGTTAAATTTCTTCCTCGATAGAACCGGAGTGGCAGTCAGGGAGATTGGTAAAGAGATCGAGATCCTAAAGATTGCAAGAGGATTTATGGCAAGATCGCCATATATTTTAATTAATTTTGTTATGAAGAATAAGGTATATCTTCTGGCATCTCTCTTTGTTTACGGCATTGGTGTCGGAATAGGGTACTATATTGGCTATTTGTTCTCTTTTTTAAGCGATGATGCCATGATGATTATATCAGGGGGTTTGGAGGAACAGATATTCTTTGACCCATACATCTCAATGCCCTTGATCGATTGTATATATTACTTCTCAAATAATGTAAATGTTGCAATGGATCTGGGGTTAAGCGGCATCTTCCTTGGAGTGTCTGTCATAGCAGGTGGCATAGTCAACGGATCCATAACCGGGCTGGTTTATGGCATATTCCCGGTAGAAACGGCAACAATGTTTATTGGGGTGCACGGCATCCCCGAAGACCTTGCGCTCGTGATCGCCACAGCCACCGGTATAAAGCTTGGTGTGAAAATTATGAGGGGTCAGGAGAGCGGGGCTGAAGCTTTCATGGAAACAATAGAGGTCGTGCTGGCCACATCGCTATTGCTGGGCATAGCCGCGTTTTTGGAGGCGTTTGTCACCCCGATAGTGGTTTCACTGATGGTTTGAATCCAACAAACCGTGTGGAATTAGCGTCTGTGGATCCCATCCGGGCACGGTACGGTACTGTGTCTGGTCGGGAGTTTTTGTCCTACCACTTATACCTTAACGCTTCCGCGGTCTATGGGGCAGCGTCGTAGGCAGCAGCGTCACAGCCGTCGACCGCTTCCATGGGAGGTGGGGTTAATGTAGCAGTATTACCAACTGACAACCATGACAGTCGATGAAATCAGCATCACCAGGGCAATCGTCGCCGAATTCGCAGAATCGTTCCTTGACTGCACCGATATCGACTGCGCACTCGTCGGCGCAGGACCTGCGAATCTCGTTGCTGCGTACACGCTCGCAAAAGCAGGAGTTGATGTGGTAGTTTTCGAGCGGAATCTCTCGGTCGGCGGCGGCATGTGGGGTGGCGGCATGATGTTTCCAAGAATTGTTGTGCAGGCGGAAGCATGCCGGTTTCTCGATGAATTTGGGATCGCGTACACCGAATACGAAGAGGGGCTCTATGTTGCGGATTCGATCGAATCGGTCTGCCGGACATGCGCATCAGCGATCGGGGCTGGTGCGAAGGTCTTTAACCTGATGAGCGTCGAGGATGTGATGATCCGGGAAGGGAGTCGTGTGTCGGGACTCGTAATCAACTGGACCTCGGTTGCTACTGCACGGTTGCACGTCGATCCGCTAACCATCCGGTCGAAGGTGGTGATCGATGGCACAGGGCATGATGCCGAGGTATGCAAGATCGTTTCTGAGAAGATCCCGAACGCCGCCTTACAGGTTCATGGCGAGCTGCCGATGTGGGCTGACCGCGGCGAGAGTGCGCTTCTCGACTTCTCAAAAGAGGTGTATCCCGGGCTGGTTGTCTCGGGCATGGCCGCAAATGCTGTTTCAGGGGGTCACCGGATGGGTCCGATCTTTGGCGGGATGATGCTCTCTGGCGAGCGGGCGGCAGAGGTGGCGATGGAGATCATCGATTCCGGCAGATGATTTTATCGAGATCTATTCGGCTACTGCTTACTGTTCGGGAGTCCCAATAAAAAACAACGCACAATGTCAATATGACAGGATAGCCCCCGAATCGTTAACTTTTTATAATAGAAGTTCATTTGCAATGAATGCGGAATGTCCACAAACCGCGCGTCTATCTGCAATCTGCAGGCAGGCATCACAGGCAGCCGATGACGCATGTATCGGTGCGCGGAATGTGCGTGGATGACCCAACAGGAGGCAACAATATGAACAAAATACACAATAGCGTGCTCGCCCTTATGATTATAGCACTATTATGCAGCACAGCGAGCGCGGCAACCACCATATATGTGGGTCCCGGTGAGGCCAATGCAATGATTCAGGGCGCAGTGAATAATGCGACATCAGGCGATATCATCATCGTGCGCGATGGCGCATACAACGAGAATGTGAATGTGGGCGTGACTCATTTGACGATCCAATCAGAAAATGGCTCTGCGAACTGTTTTGTTAACGCACCAGACCCGGATAATCATATCTTTAATGTGAGTATGTTTGGCGATTACGCGAACATAAGCGGATTTACGATCAGAGATGCAACTGGAGATGGTGCAGCCGGGATATATCTTGGACTCGGCGTAGATTACTGCAACATAGCCGATAACATCGTATCGAACAGCGATGTCGGCATCAGCATATACCATTCGAACAACAACACGATCACGGACAATACCGTGAACTCAAACGACTGCGGAATTCGCATGGAGATGTCGTGCGACAACACACTCCAAAACAACATCGTAAACTCAAACGAGGGTGATGGCATCTATCTATCCATGTTTAGTGATGACAACGTATTCACGAACAACACCGCGAACTTAAACGACTGCGGTATTCACCTGCACCAGTCAAACGACAACGCATTCACGGACAACACCGCGAACTCAAACGATGGTAAT
>QMVM01000038.1 GCA_003661105.1 Methanosarcinales archaeon
CGATTTGACATATTATACCATACATCCGAAGCGCGGAAAGGAGGCGATGGACGCGATGGGAATTTTAGCAGAATTCGATGGGTTGCTATGCATGATCACTGGATGCCATATTTCAATTACACCGGCGTAACACATGCCCTTTGCAACTCCCACCACTTAAGAGACCTTGCATTTGAACACGTTCAGTATGAACAGGACTGGGCGGAAGAGCTCGAGCCAATGTTTGCTTGATATCAAGAAAGTGGTGGATCAAGCCCGCCCGTGTAAAGATGAGATCGATTCCGATAAAATCGAGGAGTTTGAAGTGAGGTTTGATAAGATCATTGCGGAGGGACTGGAATTAAACCCACCACCTCAAAAAGAACCGGGAAAGAGGGGCGGGGTTAAACAATCTCCACCCAAAAATCTGCTCGATAGGTTAAAGGGGCACAAACGGGAAGTGCTGGAATTCATGTACGACTTTGATGTTCCGTTTGACAATAACCAGGCTGAACGGGACGTACGCATGATGAAACTGAGGCAGAAGATATCAGGCACTTTTCGGACTGCTGTAGGGGCAGATGTGTTCTGTGGTATTCTGCTGGGTATATATCTACCGTGCGAAAGAACGGGTGTCGTATGCGCTTGGAGGGGATCCGTTTATGCCATCTGGCTGTGAGGGTGAGTAGTTACCACAAAACCAACATCAAGCGCCTGAATGAGTGGTTAATCTGACAAAGTAGTATTACCAGCTTTTTCCAATACTCCTTTTGACGAGGGGCCTAAAACCCCCCACTTATCCACCCCCTCACATCCCCCTCGTCCACGATGAGTTTGATGCAATCGGGCAACTCATTAATTTTATTTGTATGTATATTCTTCAGTCTTCATCAGGTATCCTGTGAAAAACAACTTTGAATATCTGTTTATTCCTATCATTCACCATATCGAGTTTAACATCGCTCTCCCTGCATAGCCATATCATTCTCGGAACCCCGCTGCCTCGCCCACTGTACCTGAACTTTTTATCCCTTTCCAGAAATGAAAGAATCGCGGGGTTTCTCTCGATGTGGACTCCATACCGAATATTATCCTCGGTAATGGTGTTTGGAAGGATTCCCGGACTTATTATTTCCAACCGGTTCTTAAAGACATTAATGAATATTGGTGCATTTATAAAATAATCTCTATGGACGATCGCATTTGCCACAGCCTCCATAAAAGCCTCTTTCGGGATTTCAAGTATCGGAGGTGCGTTTATATTCCTGCTCTTCTGAAGGCCCTTTATGTTTCTCTGTATGAAACTGACACCGTACTCGAATTGTTCTATAAGTCTCCCTTCTATCGTCTCACTGTCGTTATATTCATCTGAGTGGATATCGTTGCCTTTGTAATAGGTCGCCTTTATAACAAATTGTGGTTTCACCCTCTCAGGAGATCTGCCAAATAACAACAGTCCTGCGAGCGTCAGTTGCCCATTTTTAACGAGTTTGAGATTTTCAAGCAATTTCTCAAGAGGAATATCTATATCTTCTACTTTTTCTGTATAATATTGCTCATAAAAACGTTTGAAGTAATCCGCATCAAAATCTGTGACTCCTGCACCGGTCTCAATTTCATCGGCAAATAGAAAGCCAGATGATTGCATAAGCCTCAAAAGTTCCTCTCTTGTTGCTCTTCTTTTATCTGCCCCGCTTTTTACCCAGAATTCAGTTGTATTCACTGCATAAGGTTTGTCACTCCCTTTTGGCACATAGACGACCAGGATCCTCTTGCCATCACAGATTAAGATCTCAGTTTTGACAAAGAGTGGAGGTGCAATTTTTGAAGAACATGTACTGGAAATCCATTGGTTTAATCGATTCACATCTTCCTTACTGAGTCCTTCTATATCCTCACTATCGGATATTCCGATGTATAGACTTCCTCCGTCAGAATTGGCAAAAGCACAAATCTCCACCGCAAGCTTATCTACGCTGTGAAAGTTGGCCTTAAATTGATTAGAAGTATCCTCTCCACGATCTATGACGTTGTTGAGTTCGAGACAGTCTATTTTCACCTCAATATTCGAATCGTGAAAGGGGGGTAAACCCCCTGCCACTTTTTTTCACAAATCCTGCCAAGCCTTATCCAATCGTTCATAAGAGATGTCTCGCTTGCGATTGCTGTTTCCACCAATTCTTGCAATGCTTTTGCTTCTAAAAAGAGTGTAAAATCCAGCAACTCCATCGTCCGCATCTCCCCGTACCTGAACCTATGTCCCCATCGTCCACGAATGGAGATACTCGTCCTGCTCTACCGTCAATGTCTCGATCTTTATCCCCATTGCAGCGAGTTTCATGCTTGCAACCTCCTCGTCAAGCTCGACCGGCACATGATAGACCTGATTATCCAGCCCCTCACCATGTTCAACAATGTGTCTGACACAGAGCGCCTGATTCGCAAAACTCATATCCATGACTTCAGGCGGATGCCCGAATGCAGATGCAAGATTGACGAGCCGTCCCTCTGCCAGCACGTATATCCGGTTGCCGTTTGCGAGCAGATACTCCATGACATCCTCCTTCACCTCACTGATCCCGACAGCAACCGATGACAACCCCGGAAGATCGAGTTCGACATTGAAGTGCCCTGAGTTCGCAACGATCGCCTGATCCTGCATCAGCTCAAAATGCTCCGCCCTGATCACCGATATGTCGCCTGTTACCGTTATGAAGAGATCGCCGATACGCGCCGCATCCGCCATTGGCATCACCCGGTACCCATCCATCACTGCCTCAAGTGCCTTTCTCGGGTTCACCTCGACAACGATCACGTTTGCGCCAAGCCCCTTCGCACGCATGGCAACACCCCTTCCGCACCAGCCGTATCCGACGACGACAACGTTTTTTCCAGCAAAGAGCACGTTTGTTGCATTCATGATCCCGTGGAGTGTGCTCTGCCCGGTGCCGTACCGGTTGTCAAACATCATCTTGGTCTCGGCATCGTTTACAGCGATCACGGGATAGCGAAGTGCACCGTCTGCCGCCATCGCTCGCAACCGGATAACGCCGGTCGTGGTCTCCTCGCAGCCGCCGATGACGCCAGAAAGTAGTTCCGGATGATCGCTGTGCAGGAGAGCAATCGTGTCTGCGCCGTCATCAAGCGTGACATGCGGGCCTATCTTGAGCGCCTCCTCGAGGCACTCGTAGTACTCCTTCTCGTCCTCCCCCCTGACAGCGAACGCGTGCGTCCCGTTCGCTGCAAGCGCTGCAGCGACGTCGTCCTGTGTGCTGAGCGGATTTGATGCAGTGAGCGCGATATTTGCGCCACCTGCTTGGAGCGCTGTTATCAAGTTGGCAGTTTCAACAGTTACGTGCAGGCATGCAACGATGTTTACCCCCTCAAGCGGGCGTTCTTCCTCGAATCGCTCCCTAATCTTATTAAGCACGGGCATGTGCCGCCGTGCCCACTCGATCCTCTGCGCACCCTCGTCCGCAAGCGCCATATCCTTTATGATGTACGGTTTCATTTTAATCTCCTGTGATTCTGGTATTAATAAGTCCGCCTCTATCAGTCTTAAAGTTCAACACTCAAATACCCGGGGGGGGGCCACAACGACTGCTGCAATAAGCTGAAAGTGTATCTACGTATCCGGGCGGGAGTGTAGGCGCGGAACACATGATACAGGATAATAGTACCTGATAGATGGGTTTGTCACACTACCATAATTGTTAGCGTTGTTTTATAGTTATTATCGGTTCATAGGAAAACATATATAACGAGGGGGTGATGCAATACTATGCAAATCGTTGTAAGTGATATGCATATTGGGGCTAGTGCTGTAAATTACCCTGCTTTAGACCACTTTATCGAAAAAACATTACCAAAAGCGGAGAAAGTTATCTTCGCTGGAGACACTCTCGATTTATGGAAGTCTAAATGGGATGAAATCCGCAACCATCCGACATATCAACTGTTGCGACAGACCCTCGTGGATCAAGATATTAATTGCACGTATCTGATCGGAAATCATGATTATATGATCGATCAGCACGTGGATGATATTGCCACTTACCGGGATATGGTTATTCCTTGCGATTCCGAACCAGACATCTATATCACGCATGGATGGGAGTTCGATATCTGCCATCGTTATAACGGTTCCTGGTGGGTCAGCAGGCAGGTATGCAAACATCTCCCTGATGCATGTCAGCGGTTCGTGCGCTCTCCGTCAAAAATGGTGAATTTGAATGGCGTGTATAGGCGAGCGGTTCAAAGAATCCACAGAGAAGCGTTTAAATATGGAGAGGAATGCAATTGCCGGGTAATTATGGGGCACACGCACACACCACGAGCTATCGATGGTCGGGTGTATGATTGCGGTGATTGGGTCGATTCATTTACATGGATAGAGATTCATGACGAACAAATCGAATTGAAAGAGTATAATCTCGATTTTCGGTGAAACGCAAATCACAGCCCAAAAGGTGTCACGCAGGTATGACACGTTTCACCCATTTCAAACGTTTATTCTTCAATCGCGTCGTTATCATTGGTAATTCTACATGTGTTCTGTGACGATAAAAGGACAGGCTATTTAAATTCACCGAAAGTCAGGTATAATAGGTGTAATCCGGCTCATACTTGACTTTCCGACACCCGTTTTCAATTCTTACTTCACCTTGAATATCAAATATCACCTCAAAAAGCCGTTGTAGTGTCATTTTCTCACCGTTGAAACATTCATCTGGCAAGTACCAGCAGATATTCGCAAAGGAAATCTTGAAGCATGTCATGATCTGGTCCAGCTCCACATCCCTACTATATATCTTCTTCTTATCTATAATTCTTGCAAGTTCATCTCTTTTTTTCTTCAGTGATGTAAACTGTTTCGGGTGATCTTTTTCTATCTTCTTTATTTTCCTTTTAATACTATTTATTTCCTTTTGAATGCTCTTTAGAGATTGCGTATCATGTTCAGACAGTATGGAATTATTCTATATTGTCAAGAGATGCTGGTGTGCCCGTGACGAGCTGATTTCGATAGGTTATTTTTCGGTGACCCATAAGTGCATGACAATACCACCAAGTTTGAAAGGCGACCTCAATCTCGACGGCAGGCTCACCTCCGCAGACTCCGCAATCGCGCTACGGATCGCAGTCAGCGGCGAATACGTGCCAGAAGCAGACATCGACGGAAACGGCTGCGTCACTTCGCTCGATATTCTCATGATCGCGCGAGGTGACGCAGCCGGGCGAATCGAGTTATAATTTACCCCTATCCGCGCCGACTGGATATCAGACTCATCTTTCAAAGATCCGCCCGAAAACGATACCTCCAACCCTCATGGATAGTATCCCAAAGATCACTCCTTCTCAGCCACCAGGATCACTGTAGAATACGTAAAAAGAAGCCTTCCATCAGCATCAAAGCGAACCCTGAGACCAATTTTATCACCCTCTATCGAATCAGTCATCATGCGCCTGACCGCAATAGCGATCTCCTCACCGGGATCTGCAATCTTTATCCATTCATCGAAATAGAAGTCGGCATCCCAGTTTCTCGCATGGATCACCTTAAACCTGGCATCCTCCAGCATCCCGACCAGTTCCGGCTCTGAATACAGGTGGACATGGGACGGATCACGGAGTTGCTCGATTCTGTTATGGTACTCACTCTTTGCGGAATCTTCCGAAGATAGGCCATCCACGAGTACAATCTTCCCGCCGCGTTTACAGACGCGAGCCATCTCTGATACCGCCTTTCCGGGATTTGTGAAATGGTGGAATGCAAACCTGCATGACACGATATCAAACGACTCGTCCTCAAATCCAAGCGATTCCACATCCCGTACCCTGAAATCGACATTATCAAGACCCCGCTCTCTCTGTATGCGCTCAGCGACCAGAAGCATATCCCGGGTCATATCACAGCCAGTGACGTTGGCTTCAGAAACCCGTTTTGCAAACTCAAACGCAAGAAATCCGTTTCCTGTAGCCACATCCAGCACCTTATCAGACCCTGCAGGCGCGGTCAGGTCAACGATCAGATTCAGGTGGTCCTTATCCGAAAGGATGCTGCTCTTTGAGTATGCGCCCGACCGCCTGCCGAACCGATCCTTTGCCGATTCTTTCTTGCGGTGCGCGACGAGACCGCCATCCATCAGGATCTCGAGCAGGAAATCCGGCATCTTCGCACCTACGTACTCGAAACCTCCCGCAGTTACCGTACCGTCTTCGATATCGATCTCAACCAGGTCTCCTTCTTTGCAAGAAACCATTGTTCCAGTCTCTATCAGGGGAAGCCCGATGTTTATGGCATTTCGAAAGAAGATGCGCGCGAAGGATGCTGCCACAACGCACGCCACTCCGGCATGTTTGATCGCGAGTACTGCTTGCTCTCTTGATGAGCCGCATCCAAAATTCATGTTGGCGACGATTATATCGCCGCGCCCAACCTTCCCTGCAAATCCGGGATCGATACCCTCTAGCACGTGATCGGCAAATACCTGCATGTCTGTGGTGCGCAGGTATTTGCCGGGGATTATCGCGTCGGTATCGACGTCATCCCCGAATATCCATGCCTTTCCTTTTATCTTCACTTCAGAACGACCAGTGGGTGATGTCCCTTCTTAGCTGGCTCCTCTTTGTGTGGTGCTCTTACGATCTCGGTGTACTTGTCAAGCTCTTCTTTGCCGCTTACGAAGATTGCATTGAAGTACTTCATGGTTCTTGGGTCCATTCCAAGCAATCCGAAGTGCAGCGCGAGTTCGACTATAAACCAGTACATCGCCCACAGGTGAACCGTGCGTATGAATCCGATCGGGGACATGTTGAACCATGGAGATATGTATCCAATGTAATAGAGGATACCGGGTTCAATATACGCACTCCAGAATGCATACTCCGGAGCGTACATGATAACTCCGGTTGCCACGATCAGGACTATAGCGATGTTCTCTGGTATCACCAGCAGTTTAATTGCCGGATGCAGCTTGTTTTTGTAGTGCCCGCTCTCTTGATCGACGGAGACGTATCGTGGATACTCCGCCTTACCAAAGAGGCTAAGAATCATATTCTTCATCTGGATCGCATCGGGTATGAAGAAGATCTCCGAAAGGAGATGCCCGCTCGTAAGCAGGTTATAGATGGTAAATATCCAGACTGCTATGATGAATATGAGCGCGGCGAACATGTGGAACAAACGCACGTTCTCATACGGGATGGACTGCCACGCCTCCGCCGTACACATATTGAACTGCTTTGCCATGTACCAGCCGGTGATTATAAGGGTTACACATGAAAATAGGTGGAACGCATGCGCACGCATGCCTTTTGGGTCATATCGTTCGATTGTCAAACCATTGCTCTGTGACATGTAATGCCTCCTCTGCCGCATCATGCGGCGACATTGCGATATACGAACCGATCAGTTTTAAAGGTTACGGTTCGCATGTTGTGGCCGGACGGTATTGCTGGCAGGGCTATGCGGTACCCAAATCGCCTTTAACATAATCCACGCCATCCCGCAGATACCCAATTGCCTCGCATATCTTGCATGGCTCTTCAAACCCGTAAGATAGCCGCATCTGTCTTCTCCCGACCTCTGCCATACTGCCTGCCTGATGGACACAGAACTCGCCAGGGAGATAGAGTACCCGCGGCTTTCTCTCGTCAGGAGGGCCATCGATCGCGGGATCTCCTGTCATCCTTGAGAGGAACCTGTGAAGTGGCGACCCCTCATCGGTCATAATCCCTTCTTCGAATGTCAGGTAGTAGTAAAATCCAGCCCTGCCACCTCGAATGTCCACAATAAAGTCCCCTAGCTTCTCATCGATCCATCTCCTGACCGCGACCGCCCGTTCCCGGTACCCGGTCCTGACCTTTTTGATCTGGTCGTTTATGTGGTGATCCATGATGTAGCTTGCAATCTCTTGCGTGATGAGCGGCGCACTGAACCCCACATCGTTCGTCCGCTGAACCATCGCACGCATGAACGCGCACCGAGCTCCGGTCATGTACCCGATCCGAAGCGCGGGCGCAAGCACCTTCGAGAGCGTTCCTACTTCGTAAACGATTCCGAGATCGTCGTAGAGAAAACCTGATTCGGGCGCTTCTGCAAGAGGATCGTGTATCATATCCTCGTACGCCTTGTCAAATATTATCGGAATCTTTCTAAACAGATCACGGGACAGTTCTGTCACGATCCGGACCAGTTCTCTCCTACGCCCGTTTGCGAGGATCGTACTTGTTGGGTTGTTGACCGTTACGATATAGACAAATCTGATATCCTGCCTTGCCCGGCCGAGTTTTTCGATCGATCCCAGCAGTAGATCGGTTCTTATCCCATACTCATCCTCAGGAACCGCTAACACATAAAACCCAGCCCGTTCAAGGAGATTGCAGTAGATGTAATAGATCGGGTCGGTTGTTATCACGATGCCGGGCTTTAAGAGCTGCGACACCGCGTCAAGCAGGCTTGTTGCACCATTGGGTCCTATTATGATCTCCTTTGATCTCAGTATCTCTTCATCCATGCCACCGATCCGGTTATCGATGTGGTATCTCCTGATCGACTCGATTAAGTTTACAGATCCCTTTGAGCTGCCGTAGTTGAGTGCCGCCCTGTACTTCTCGGGGTGGGCGAGAACCTCCCTCTGCGCCTCTTCGATCAATCTCCTTGGTATCGTCCTCTCATTCACGTACCCTACCCCGAGATTGATGTCGATACCATCCCTGAACTCGAGAGCGAAGTCCGCCATCATCCGGTTGACCGGCGAGGGTGTGGATGAGGCATATCCGTACTTGGATAAAGGGGTTTCATCCAGTCTCATCACCTCTTACGGGGCGTTACCATTATTTGAACTTTGCCGACCAGAACTGAAGACATCAATGAATCGAAAGGATTATGTACGCCGAGAACAGTGATTTGGTAAAAATGGAGGCTGACAATGAAAAGATGGCAACGTGATTATGGATTATCGACAAGGATGTTCTTGACGATGTTTATGCTCTTTGTAGTATACATCGCATTCATAGGAGTATTATCTTACCTCGGGTTACCCCTCATTACAATCCTCCTCGTCGCAGGAGTTATGCTCTTTGCGCAGTACTATTTCTCAGATAAGATGGTGTTGTACAGCACAGGCGCCCGCGTCGTGACCGAAAGCGAAGAGCCCGGGTTACACGAAATCGTCTCGAGACTGTGCATCGAGGCAGACCTGCCAAAGCCGAGGATCGCAGTTGTTGATAGCAGCATTCCAAATGCATTCGCAACCGGCAGAAGCCCTAAGAAGGCATTGGTCGCGGTCACCACAGGACTCACGCAGAGGCTCGACCGGAATGAGGTGGCTGCTGTGCTTGCACATGAACTGACGCACGTGAAGAACCGGGACGTGATGGTTCTGACCATCGCGAGTTTCTTCTCAACGATCGCATTCTTCCTTGTCAGGTATCTGATATTCTTTGGTGGAGGGAACCGGCGCGAGGGTGGACAGATCATGATTGCATGGCTCGCATCGATTGCGGTGTGGATCGTTAGTTATCTCTTGATCCGTGCGCTCTCCCGATACCGGGAATTCGCGGCAGATCGCGGAGCTGCCATAATCACAGGTCATCCGTCCCATCTCGTGAGCGCGCTTATGAAGATCAGCGGTTCAATGGATCGAGTACCGACCGATGACCTCAGGAAGGCGGAAGGCATGAACGCATTCTATATCATACCCGCGATATCCAAGAGTTCGATAATGGCACTATTCTCTACGCACCCCCCGCTTAAGAAGAGGGTTGCGGCACTCGAGAAGATCTCCAGAGAGATGGAACTGGCATGAAACTATTTGATGCGCTGCTTGGAAGAACGACACTTAAGAAACCGAAGATCGAGGCGTTGTTTGCGCTTTCGACCGCATACATATCACTGGAGGCACTCGGCTTCAAACCGGGCGGCGTATCCGGAATCTGTTTTAAGCCGGTCGAATCATCGCGGTTTTCGGAACTGGAGAGCAATCTCCGGGAACTCTTGCAACTCAGCGCATCTGAGACCGGTACCACGTGCCAGTTCCGGACAGACGAGTACAACTACAACTGGGTCATCTTAAGCGACGAGGACTTCGAGGACATTATCACCACCACGCACCTGATAAGCGAGACGGTCATCGAACACGACTTCGAGGAACGGCTTCTCTGCTCGATTTTTGCTTTTGGGGACGTGTATCTGATTTATAGTTATAAGGAAGGGACTTTCTACCCGTTTGCTCCGCTGGCTGACAGGAAGAGAGATAGCAATCTCGAATTCAGGTTGAGATCGGCGATGGAAGGCGAACTTCCGATCGAAAAGGAGCTGGAGAAGTGGCATCCGCTATGGGGGATTCCGTTTTAGGGGTGCGTTTTAAACGATGTGAACTGGGGCACAATCGAAAATTCCAGTGAAAACGCTCTGATTTTATGGTAGTGTGCACGTGTTCGGGTATTCGTGCAATTCGCGTCATTCGTTACCATTCGTGAATGCGAGAGCATCGGCGCAGCCATCTCTTGGTGCTGATTTTATGTCTTCGGTGCTGCTCGCTACGATCACAGTCACGAATGGCACAGATGAACTAATAGCGGGAATATATGCAGGATTTGGGCATATGAATAGATGATTAATAGAATATATTATTATAATTATAAATATATACTCACATAAATTGATGCAATAGAGTAACAACAAGTAGTACCAAAATCTATATATACCTGATAGTCATAGCACCTATCGATAATGACTGATACTGCAACACTGCTGGCATACTCAATCCCGAATACGCTGCAGCAGATAATCTCTATAGTCTCAACAAACCTGCTCTACCCGGTGATGATCGTGCTGATCATCCTGATTGCAGGAAGTATGATCGAGCTTGGTGGATTCCTGTTTGAGTGGCGCAACCGCCATCGCGATCTCGGAAGTATAGAGAATGGTGCAGTCAGGGCGAGGGAGAAACTGGAACAAAACGACCCTGAAGGTGCGTTTGGCGTACTCGGGCAGAGCTGCTCGAATTCGTTCGTGCACGAGTTTTTGTACCGCACCGCTTTCCTGCACCGGGGGTGTTCCGATAGAGGGATGCTTGAGGTGAGACTGGAAAAATTGCTGCAGGACATCAACTTCGAGATGACAAAGAAGCTCGAACGCTCAAGGTTCGTTGCCAGAGTCGGACCGATGTTCGGGCTGATGGGGACACTGATACCGATGGGTCCTGCGCTACTCGGACTGAGTGCCGGCGACATCGATACGCTTGCCAACAACCTGGTAATAGCGTTTGGAACAACCGTAGTCGGGCTGATGGCTGGAGCGATCGGGTTCATGGTTGCAACCGTCAGAGCGCGGTGGTACAAACAGGATAGCAGCGACATCGAGTATCTTTCCGAGATACTCTTCGGGAGTCCCGAACCGGGTTCCGGTGGATATGGTGGCTATAGTGCCTCTGCTGTTGCTGCCGGGTATAGCGCGCCCGCAACACCGCTGCCAGCACCAATGCCAGCACCAATGCC
>QMVM01000039.1 GCA_003661105.1 Methanosarcinales archaeon
ACTTTTCAGACCGATAGTTCTCCATTATGGTAGTTGTGGTTGCGTAAGACAATCCGACGTTATCAGAAAATAATAAAAAGATTCCTGAAACTGCATAATCCCATCTATACGCCCTTAACCCACTTCCCAAGTCGCAGGATCGGTTTCGGAATGTGTCTTTTCACTAAATCCATACACATCCGAATACGCTCGTAGCGATCACCCGGGAAACGGAAATCGAAAGCCGACACTGAAATAATCTTTTTATGGCGTTTCGTTGCATGACCGTTCTCGATACGCCCGATATATACCCAGTTCGTCGGGTATGCATTCGGTGGATGATCCTTCTCGATTGCCCGGTAGCGTTCTTCTGTTTCGGGACTGTCAGGTTCTACCACCCCATACTGGATGCCGATGAGACGGCCCGGACCGATCCGGTCTGCCCACTTCCGGATTTCATCGGGCGTGAAATGTCGTCTTATCCTGTCGGGCGCAGGTCCCGCATGGGGCGGAAGAGTTTCACGAAAAGCTGGAAATGTTACGAGATATGTAGCTCCGATCCTGCCGATTCGCTTGATCTCATCAGCAAGGCGATCTGGCCAGAACAGGTATTCGATTATGCGGGCGCAGATCACGAAATCGCACATCCTGTCAGGCAGGTTGGATTCCGTGACATCGCCCGGACACGCCCGGATGCGGCCGTTTGAACTAACCTCTCCGACCATACCGGGTGCATTGTCTATCAAGTAAATTTTCTTTGCAATATCTTGTAGTGGCAACGAGAGCACCCCTCCGGCAGAACCCAGATCAACGACAACCGGCTGATCCAGTCTTTCGGCTTCACCCCTGATCAGTTCCGAAAAGCGCTTTGTCCGGTAAAGCGTTTTTGTCCCGCGATTCCAATCCCTTGCAGTGCTACTGTAATATCGCGAAACTTTCGCGCGTCTGAATAGATCTGCTGCTTCTGAGAATGTGACCATAAGCACTTTGTCTTCAACCGCCATCTGTAACACCCGTTCCCACGCTTTAAGCCGATCTTTGGGCGCAAAACTGGTTATATAGTCATGAGAACCAAAACCAAAGTAAGGTCGGCTTTTCAGTAGCACGGGGAATTGTTTGACCCACTCATCGACATCCATGTCCCCGGTATGAAGGAGCCAGTCGTCGGTAGCTATGGGCAAACGTACCAGCCCGTTATGGATAAAGTAAGGTTCTTTATGTGTATCACACTCGGCGTTCCATAGAAATCCTCTTTCCCAGAGCGTTTTTAATGTGTTTCGATCCCATTGTGACCTTGGAGAGCGGTATCCGTATGGTATGGAGGAAACTTTTCTGCACAGATCAATTTCATCAGAGTAGTATAGAGGCTGCCAGTCGGATTGGTGGTTATAAGAGTGAAAAGCAACTTCCTGACCTTCCCGGAGGATACATTCTATGAGGTCAGGCTGTTCTTGAAATAGCCGCCCTACAACATTGTAAGTTGCAGGAACCTCGTATCGCTTTTCTAATTCTAAAAATTCCTTTACAACCTTCCGGCATTCCCCGGGATCTGCTTCACTATCAATATCTTGCTCGATATCATGGTAAAAAGTGACCATATTCGATGCTGACCCATGTTTATCGTCTGTTGACCTCATAGATTTGTCTCCGTGTCTTTTTATTAGATACTATCCTTCAAAAGACCAAGACACCTCTTCTCCACCCCGCGAGCCGTCATTTCATAAGATCTGTTCGTAACACCCCACTTATATCCTTTCTCGCCCATCTCCTCTGCCATTTCAGGATCATCTAACAATTTAATTATCCCCTCCGCAAACGATTCACCAGTAAACTGCACCAGAACACCACAGCCGCTCTTCCGGATAACTTCATCATGTTCCGGTATCTCCTTATTTGCCACAACCGGTTTTCTGACTGCCATATATTCAAACAGTTTAATTGGTGAACTGAACTTGTAAAAATCAAACGGCGGAACCGGCGATACCCCAATATCTGCCGCAGCAATAAAATTCGGGACTTCATCGGAATAAACCTGCCCTGTGAACACCACGTCATCACCGATACCGAGTTCGCGGGCAAGTCTTTCGAGATCGGTTTTGTCATTGCCATCGCCAACCATCAATAGCTTCACCCTTTTCTCGCTCTTCTTCACCTCTGAAATCGCATGAATCAACGTATCCAGATGTCTCATTTTATCCATCGTTCCCACGTATACGACAACACCCGAACCGTCTAAATTATACTGTCTTCGTATAGTGTCACCATCCGCATCCGAAAACCTGTCCGCATCCATACCTTCCGGAAGCGGCAGTATCTTTGATGCTTCTATCCCTTTCTTAATAAAATCCTCTTTTAACCATTTACTTATCGGAAGGACCAGATCCGCGTTACGAAGTGCATGCATGAGAAGATAAACATTGATCTTTGATATGAGCTGCCAGAGATGTTTGTGATTTGAATGATAAACTTTGTGAAACTCTCCATCCTGTTCGACCGGATTTCCCAGTTCAAGAACAAAAGGAAGACTGTATCTTCGCTTTATATGGAGTGCCAGTAGTGTATCGAAGATGCAATCCCCTGCAAATACCATGTTGTACTGCTCTTGCTTAAAAAGACCGGACACGAAGCGCGCCCTTCGAAAAGCATACACCGTTTTATTGACATATTCCATAAGACCTTTTCCCGACCTATACGGAACTGTAAAAACAGATACGCCCTCAAGAGTCTCCTTCCGAACTTCTTTTGCCCCCTCAGATGGCAGAACCCATGTAACATCATGACCAAAGTTGGTTATGTATCTTACGACCCCGATCTGCGGTGTCACCAGCATTCTTGGATCATACCGGAGTTCGAATAACATGCACATATTTATTTTCATTTCCATATCTCTGAACCGCTATTATTATATATCTGGCTTTTTCCAATAAAAGCATCTGAAAACTCACTCATGTTGTACCATTCGTTCTTTTCTTCAAATTTGCCATTGACCACATTGTTATAGCTTAAATAGATATATTCATCAATCTGCTTATGCCCCGGGAAACTATCGTAGCCAATCTGCTCCGGCGGGATCCCTCCCTGGCTTATCAACTTCCGTTTACCGTGCCAATCGGTAGTGTTAATCTGAAAATCCCGCCCTTTACTTTCCGCGATCCATTTTGCAGCACAACTTTCATGGTCATGAAGATATTCCACAGCATATCCCTTTCCTTCGGAGTTCAGGGTGTATATGACCGGTGCGCCGCACATCTGCTGCACCGCACCGGTCGCAAACAGGAAATAAGGTATCAATACCAACAGTATGATCAGATAAGCTTGTGATTTCAGATGTTTCGATATTGTTATGCCACCTAAAACAAAACATACGGATAAGATGACCATCGTCAGCAGGTACAACCTGTAGATTCCATATCCCTGCGAGATATAAGGAAGCACAACCATTGCCGTCAGCAGCCCAACACATATCAATATCATTAATAAATATTCCACGTCACATTTTGTTTTTTTATTGGATATAGCTCCCATCTCTTCAGGTCCTTTGAATATTGTGTAGACGCCTATGCCGATAAAAATAAACGTACTCCATGTAATAGCAAGGTTCACTCTGTTCAGTATAGGGTATTCGAGTTCTTGACCGAACAATTGCTTTAATTCCGGTGTTCTGGATTCCTCGATGAAAAAGTTATTTAAATTGCTAATTGTATCCCCGATGAAAGTAACTCCTGCATCAAACGCACCTTCTGTCACCTGAGCGTACCAGAGGAAGATAAAGATAAAGAATATCAACACAAGTTTCAAACTCAGGAGTTTCTCAAAGACATATCTCTTTGAAAGCATTTCCGCTCCGAGCCATGCGAGAAGTAGTATGAAGAAGAATATGTATGTGGTTGAATAGTGCGATACAACCGTAGAAAACAAAAAAACAATCAACAGGATTTTTTTCTTGATCGGATCGATTTTGCTACTTAAGAAGACCATAACCGTTAGGGCCACGAAGAATATTGCAACATTCGTGCGCGGGCTTCCTGCCGTCACCAAAAAAGTCGATTGTGATATGAAGAAGAAAGAAGCTATGAACGCATACAATTTACTAACATATTCTTTTGATATTATATATATTACCAATGGGCTAAAAGAGCATACTGCGACATAAACACCTTTGAAAAGGTACTCGTGTGCAGCCACGCCCATAATGGTTTGGAATATGGTGGGCAGCAACGAGATGCTCAAACAAGCATCGAGTATTGAGTGTCCCAGTACGCTCCAGTGCAGATTCCGAAGAGTTGTCCGGAAGAAAATTCCATATTCCGTATGTACGTCGTGTCCGCAGATATGCGGAGATCTCAACATGAAAATAAGCAAAAGTGATGTGGTGATCAAGAGTATGACAACCGGGTAAAGCCTCTCTGGAAATTCCCGGTTGAAGATGCAGACAAAAGCAACATAGCATGGAATTAAAAGCAAAAGAAGTAGCAGAAGCAGGTTATTATCTGTTATATTCATTATGTACATTCCAAATATGCTTAACGCTGGAAATAGAACTGGAACGATCAAAAACATCTTTTCCGGTCCCTTTAAATCGAGTGTAGATATTGAAAATGTCATATCTTTGTTTAATCCATGTCCCACAATAATAAATATAATTAATATTACATTGAACAAAACCAACAATGAAGTCGTGGATAACGGGGTCATGTAGCCAAGACTGAGAGCTGCATTGTTCATTACCATCCCAAAGAACATCAAGAATGAGATGCTGAGTCCAACCGAGAGCACAATCTCCTCTACAAGTTCTAACTTACAGGGGTTTAGAATTCGGAGGATCAATGCTCCTGGTAAGATCGCGAGAAAGATGAATCCAAGAATTTGCCTTAAGACCGGGATATCCAAAAGAACAGCGATATCTACCAGAACAAGTATCGATAGCATAGACACGAACCAGCCATTGCGCCCGTACCTCCATATCATTTTTAACCCCTTAAATGTCCCCTACTATTTCCTTATACCTCTCTGTAGCAGCTTTATATGTAAACGTCTGCGCAACCAGCGCCTCCGCACGCCCCATAATACACTCCGTATCCGGATGATCGAGTGCCCGCACCACATTTTCTGCAATGCACTCCGGAGAATTGTCCTGCATAATAAATCCGGTTTCACCGTCTTTTATCACATCTTGTACCGCGCCAACCGGTGTTGCAAGAACCGGCGTGCCATACGCCATCGCCTCAAGCATAAGATTTGGCAGTCCTTCGGTGTATGACGGTAAAACAACCAATTTCAACGTATTCAAGTAATCCGGAATTTCATCGTGGGGAATCCATCCTGTAAGTTCCACTTTATCGCCTAAATTTTCTTTTCTTATGTATTTTTCGATTTCATCTCGTAACCATCCATCCCCCCCTATTATGAATTCCAAATCGTCTTTTTCTTTCATTATTTCCGGAATTGCTCTAACGAAATTCAATGCACCTTTCTCTTCATCCAGACGCCCGATGTAGCCGACCAAATTCCCCCTCTTTTTATATTCCTTCCTTATCTTGAGTGTATCAAAGTCTAAAAAATGCTCGTGTGCAATACAAATTTTATTTTTGTATTTTTCCAAGCCCCATTCTTTGATCAGATCCGGGGAGTAAAGCACGATCTTATCTGACAGTGTATAAGCGATGGTTTGCAGACAGATTAGCGGCAGGAGCGCGACGCGTTTTATTTTGTGGGATTTGGCAGTCTCTTTTAAAATAGAAGACGGCACCACCCGTATGATCTTTTTACCCAGCACCTTTGCGATCAATACGGGCAATAAAGCCCCCCCTTCCATAAAGAATATGCACACATCCGCTTTTTGCGCTACCTTCGCCATGATCAAAGAGATCCTTACTTCTAACAGCAGATACCGTAAAATCCAGACAAATACGTTCGTCGTCGTTTTGTGTTGCACCCCATAAGTTCGGACGCCCGACAGATCCGTTTCGACTCTGGCATCCTCTATAGTTCCGGTGATAACGCGAACATCTGAGAATGAACGCAATATTTTTTCCGTATTTAATAAAGGGGTGGCAAACGCTTTACTAACAGGGTACGCAATCACGCACGTTACCATGTGTTCTCTGCTCATTTTAATCGGAATATCTGTCACATTGCGGCCGTTTCTACTAACACTCCCTCCATTCTCTTGACAATCCTTCTCCAATCATAGCCTGATTCGACAAGCCGCCTTCCTGCTCTGCCAATATCGCGCCTCAGTGCATCATTGCCATATAGTTCTGATATCCGATTCTCGTAACCTTTTGCATCATTTGCATACATCACGCCATCGCCAGCAACCCCTTTAACTCCTGCTAATTCGGTCGCGATCACGGGCTTCTCGCACGCCATATACTCAAATAACTTTAAAGGAAGGGAGTTTTCTGAGATAGCGCCCCGCGCGAAAGGAATAAGGCAGACATCCATTGCAGAGATGTACTTTGGAACTTCAATATATGGCACCATCCCTGTGAATACAACTCGCGCCTGTACACCGCACCTTTTAGCCAGATTCACATTCTCTTCGAATGCCCCTTCCTTTCCAACCACTAACATCGTTATTTCAGGATCCAGATCCTTCAAAGCAAGAAAAACAGGTTTCAGATCGACCCACTCCCTGAGAACACCAACATAACCGATGACAAACCCGTCGAGACCGAGTTCCTCCTTTGTATCGTTGCGATCTCTGAAAAGTGTTGTATTCACTCCATTCGGAATAACTTCACACCGGGCACCGGGGATGTTGTAGGATCGCATCAGTACATCGGTTGTTACTGTCACCCGTTCCGACCTCTTGATATTTATATCCATCATAAAATCCCCTAGAACTCCGCCGAAAGGTCTCAGCAATCCCGGTATCTGAGGGGACGCCCGTATCATCGCACTCAGATCATCTGCCAGATCATAGACGGTTTTTATCCGTTTGGAAGCGAAATATCCGGACATCAGTGTGTTGTAGTTCAGATGAATATCAAAATCTCTCTTTAGAACTTCTTTTACCCTCCTCGCAGAGAACAGTTCCTGCAAGACCGGATTTACCTTCTTTTCGGTGAGATAAAGAATTTCAATCCTTTCAAAGAGATCATCAAAGTCACTGCTGTAGCCTTCCAGATCGTCTTGCCCCCCCTTCCACCAGTCGTTTATGCTAAGGATTGTGACCTCGTGATCTTCGGATAGATATCTGGCAAATTGGTGTGGCCTATTGTGCTGCGATTTTTTTAGGTCCACAACCGAGGTCATCAGTATTTTCACGTCATATCTCCTTTGAGAATCTCCACAATCCGCGCTCCGACTCAACATCCAAATTATGCACAGCTTCAGGAAGTCCGAGTTGCTCAAAGAAGACCCGGTCCATATTATATGAATAATGCTGCCCGGTGTGCGGGATAAAGTAATCCAAACCCTGCCCCCCACATTCCCGGATCACCGGCGATATCTTAATCCGTTCCGGTCTCGTCCCCAAAATAATTGCAATTCGCTTCATCGTTGCCCTTTCCCTCGTTCAATCTCGCTTAATATCAGTCCTGTGAACATACTAAACACTCCGATAACGATATACAACACCGATGCAAGCGCAGACCCGAGAGCAACATTCCCGCTGGTATTGGCGATATATATGGCATTTGCACCCAGTAGCAACCCTATAACTGTAAAACACATCCCTAAAATTCCAAAAAAGAAGAGCGGTCTCTTCTCAGCGATCCATGCGATGATCTTCCTCAAATTGCCAAATCCATGCCTCCACGGATTCAGTGTTGATCCATTCTCGACATAGATCTCTGCCATAGGCACTTCTATCGACTTTAATCCATGCGCCTCTGCCAGGCGTATCATCTCAGCTTCCACTGAAAACCCGCTGCCCTTAAATTCCATCACCTCCATCGCACGTCTCGAAAGCACCCTGAATCCACATTCCGGATCAGTGTACTTCTTTTTGGTTATCGCGCCCAGACTGATCTTTAACACAAACTGACCAAATGGCCGGATGAGCGGCCTCTTACCGATCTTTTTCGATCCGTTTAACTTTCTTGACCCCATCACAAACTCATATCCATCTTCCAAAACCGGTTTTAGAAGCGACGGTATCTCATCAGGGTCGTGCTGTCCGTCCGCATCCAGTAAAACAAGCACATCCGCAGCCCTCATTATCGCCTCAGCTATTATCGTCTGGATCGCAGCAGTCTTCCCCTGGTTTATTTTGTGCCTCGCCACGACTGCGCCAGCTCGTTTCGCAAGCTTTGATGTATTGTCCGTGCTTCCATCATCTACAACGATTACTTCATCTGCGTAATCCATTGTAGCGTGTATCAGGCCGCAAACTGAATATTGTTCATTGTATGCCGGCATCCCGGCAATTATTTTCGTATCCGCGCTTGCCCTTTCTGTCATCCGCTCTTCAAACCGCCCACCCCTGCCCAAAGTTTCACTCCCCTGCTCTCCCGGACGTTTGCATGGGACCTACAAGAGCGGTTAAGCCGCAACACCAAACATGCGCACTGCTCGGCGGTCTTGTCACTGCTGCCGATTGGGCGGATGTTCGATGTTAATTTCATCGCGCGTCTCCTGTCATATATAGCTATATGACCAACTCATAAAACTTCTGCTTTTCTACGCACATCCGGAGTGCCCGTTCTTGAGTCTGTGACCGTTAAGTTTATATGCTATGAGTGCAATAACCATTATTATTGTGAGATGTGGGGGGAGTGGGGGCATTTCCCGACCACATCTCAAAACCGGATAGAAGGGCTTACCCGAAGATGCACTGCACTGCACTTCCAAAAAAAGGACATATCCGCCAGTATGTAGAGTATCTACTGGCAATCGCGTGTATATCGCTTCTGCTGTTCGTATCCTCATCCGGAACTTCTGCTTTTCCGCGCACATCCGGGGTACATGCGTCTGAGGAGTTGTCTGCTACATGGTCGGGACCAAAAGCTCATGTAGCACCGCTGCCATGTGTCACCAACCTTAACCATACCGCGGGCAGGACATGGATCAACTGGACGTGGACAAACCGGGAGGGTGCAAGATTCACTTATGCGCGAATTTACTTAAACGGCAATCGGCTGCCAGAGATCATGTATCGACACATAGGCTTTGCTTATGGGCTGGTTTACCTAAGCGAAATGCACGGTGGCGCCACTCCGGAGTCATTTTACAATATGACCGGACTTAAGTCCGGCACCTGTTACGAGATTGGTATATGTACGGTCGATATATCCGGAAATACGGGTAAGACTTGGGTCAACCAGACGGCAGAGACGACGAGGCGTGCTGAATTCATAGTGCGCACATCAGATGGTCTCGAATTTAACCTCACAGAAGACGGGACAGTCACTGGCATGACAATAGACGATAGCAGGATTCCAATGCTATTCCTGCCCGGTGGGTTCTCCTTTGGGGAGGTATCTTCAACCACGCCCGGCATCCCGCTTTCCGGCACAGTTGAGAAAAATCCTGATGGCAGCATCACAGAGCGTGTAATCAGTTCGGATATTACGTTTAAATTCGATTACATACCGAAAGACCGGTATATCGAAGTACACGGCGATATACAGGATATGCAAGGAGTGGACCGGGCAATTCAGGTGCAGTATGTCCTGCCTGTGGATTCCACCGGCTGGCAGTGGGATGATGATATCAGGAAGGGCAGGAAGATCGAATCAGGGACGCGGTACGAGAATGTGTACAAAATCGGGGACGTGCGGACGCAGAACACGTATCCGTTTACGTTTGTCGGCGATGGCAGGCAAGGCATCTGTATCGCGGTTCCGATGGACGTGCCGAGAATATACCGGATCGGGTACGATACTGATGCAGGCGGCTATTTGATTGAGTATGATTTCGGGCTTTCAAACTGCACCGATAAGATTGGGGCGGGTCATGCTAACTTTACGTTTATCCTGTACCGGGCAGATGAGCCCAAGTGGGGTTTCAGGGCTGCGGCGAAGAAGTATTATGAGCTGTACCCCGGGTTTTTTGTGAAGAGAAATGACCGGGAGGGGCTCTGGGTTATCGATCACCAGATGAATATACCGGACGTGACCGATTTTGGATTTACGTTTACCGATTCGCATTGCATGCCCCCATCAGAACGAATCTTTAATGAAATGCATGGCATATATTCTATGGAATATTCCGAACCATGGGGGTACCGAACGTATTTTGGCGATGATCCGGCCGAACCGTCTTATAAAGAAAAAATAGCAAGATTGGATAAAGAGATCGTAGATGGGACCGATCCGTATGAATACGTGATCCCACGAAGCCAGATGGCATCGAGTGTGCTTGAGACTTGTCCGCTTGACAAAAACGGTAACCAGTATCTTCTGCCATGTTTCTGGGAACACTTTTTAGAATGGTCACAGAGTTACCCGATGAATCCTGACCCGGACATCCCCGGGTTAAACAGGTTTGATGTCAGCTATCTGGAATATAGTATGGACAATGGACGTTCATCCTCGGTGCACGCGCATAACTGGGCACCTATAGTGGTTGGCTGGCATAACTGGCATATTGCCGATGATGTTTCACGCACTGGTAGCTATTCCGCCAAACTCGACATCGGTGGTACGGATGATGCCATTTCTTCCGTACTATGCAGTGACCTGATCGCTGCATCGCCATCCACGCAATACGTTTTTTCAGCGTGGGGGCGCACGTACCACTGCGGAGGTTCCGCTTTTCCTGCCGTACGCGCAGCAGAATATGCAGCCGACGGTACTTATATGACACAGCGCAATCTGCACTATGGGCACGGGACAAACGACTGGGCGCAGAGGAGTATGGCATTTACAACCACGTCAGATACTGCAACAATAAGAATTTGCAATAATATATACGGCGGACACGGTACTTTCTGGGTCGATGATGTCAGCCTGTCCGTAGACGGGACTGCTAATAATTTGGTCCGGAACAGCGGTTTTGAATCTACTGAGTATGTCCCTCAATGCGATGGTTTACGCCTGGATTCGCTCTCCGCTCACGGGAGATCTGCCCTGCTTGAAAATTATCGGAGGCGTCAGTGGGCATACACTGATCATCCGCTTGTATTTAGTTATGATACCAGACAACCAGTGCTGCTTGGTACATTATCACAATACGAATACCTTGCAGCGATGCAGGCAAATATGAGCGATGCAGGCAAGCGGCTCGATGCGAACATGTTCTCGTACGCATATTCGTTCTATGGGCATCTGATTGACGTGCCGGGCAGTGAAGTCTGGGAACTGCGGATGGACTGTGCTGATGCATCGTTACACCGTACAATGAGTTACCAGAAGACGAATCGCAATCTGTTGAACTGGGATCGACATGGGAACGACCCGATCACACATAAAGAGATGGAAATGTATATCAATGACCAGATGTTCTATGGTATGTTTCCGGGCATCTGGTATGCGTCCGGAAAGCAGGATGATTACTGGGCTGACGCCACGCTGTATGGGCGGGATCGG
>QMVM01000040.1 GCA_003661105.1 Methanosarcinales archaeon
ACATCATCTGTTGCCGTGATATTGGTCAACGTTACGCCCCCCGTATTAGTAACATTAAAGCAATAGGTGATGGTATCACCAATGTTAACATTAAGCGGATCAGAACCAGGACAGGAGCCAGAGATAAATGCGGTCTTATTTACCTCGATCGCATTCACATAAACGACCCATATAGGATCGGTTATATTATCTAGTCCGGCATTTGGGTTCTTGATATCCGTCCAATTGCCGAGGTCGTTGCTCACGTTCAAGTCAAGGATGAGATCGTATATGCCCGGTTTGAGCGGACTTTGCCATACCTGTTCACAGGATTGCCCAGATGGTTCAGGCCAACAGATAGGATCATACTCGTTGTCTCCTCTTACATCTTTCAAGATATCTCCGTTAGCCCATGTCTCCTGGTGATTCACGACATAGATCCGCCCACCACAACCAACTGGACATGGCGGATTACCACTCGTATACGAATAGACACCGAATCCACAATGTGCCCAAAGATTATCACATATTTTAAAATTATGTAGTTTCTCCATTGTCTCTTTGTTGTTCGCACTGATGGTAGCCGGCTTATCACTTGCCACGGCTGTGCCCACGAGCACCACCATCGCTATCAGACCTGCGATCAACACAAATCCGGTCAATCCGAATGCGCCATCCCTTTTCTCCATTTTTCGTTTCATCTATCCCCGGATTCTGAGATTTTTGGAATTATCTACAGAGACTGTTCCATAACCAGCCATAGCTATGCTAAAGATTGCCATGCTACACCATCGCGCCCTGACGCTTCCGCAGGCGTTCATCATACCCCGGCCACCATTTACAGTCGGGCTGTCTGCTGCGGTACAGACTGTCGGCGCAAGCGTATATGTATGAAGAAGAGCGCCGGATGAGTCATCTGTAGCGTTTGCAATCGGTTGATCCTGCCTATTGTTGTGTCCGGATTTCATGAGTTAACCCCTGCCTCGTCTTCCCGGGCAGGAGGGGGTTGCCCACAATTCGCAGGTTATCCCCGCCCGCCACGATTTATGTCTGTTATGGTTCGAAACGATAATAAAGATTTCGGCTGCTGGCACGAGATGCGGGCAGGCAGCAGAGGTCGCACCTGCCCGCGACAGACGTGATGCAGGCGAGCTGACAGTCTCGTCCCGCGCTTAAGCTCCGCAGTCCGCATCATCACATTTAGCACCGGACGCCCACAACCAACATACCAGGTATACTCGGCACCGCAATGAAATGCACCTCTGCGAAAACTCTCGCGAGATCTCATGACGCCCCTATTCGGCGAAAGACCGTAGTCTCGAACCGATCTCCGGGTAACTTCCGTCAACCGAGCATCGTGTGGACTTCCTTGCACGGGTAACCGGTGACAAGGATTTCATCGCACATACTCGAGTTCCGGTCCGAGCACGATCCCGATATGCCTGTGCGTATGCTCTCATACTATGCAAGGATTCTCCATGCGTATGAGCTACCGGTCTACCCCATCGTGGTCTATCTACGCCAGAGAAATGCTTGCATCGAAGCTGCATACAATTCATCGATCGCGGCAGGGGTGTGATTGCACTCAAGTACGAGGTGGTCAATATCCGGGAGCTTCCATCGGCGAAGATATTCGAAAACAGGTTCTATGGGCTCTACCCGCTCACGCCGCTGATGGCAGATAGCGATCTTGCCGGCATGACATCAGGTGCTTGGAGATGGCTGCGCCGATGCTCTCGCATTCACGAATGACGTGAATAAATGAATTTCATGAATGTTAAGGTAGAATAAATCCATATCATTCGTCATTCGTGAAATTCGTGGCTGTGGGTGAAGCGATCAGTACCGGAGGCATAAAAACTGACAGAAATAGACTACATTCTCGAAAAACCTCCTGAATCAGAGTGGGGCGATTTGGATAAAATGTACAATCTCTGTCTCTGTACAAGTGTTGATCACTGCAACGCGAGATACAAGAGACCCTAAAATCGGAGTGATTTCACTGAATACTTCGATTGTGCCGGACATGCATGAGTTTGAGCGAAAACTTGACCGGACAAGCGTGATCGGTGCGATCAATCATACTGCCGCCGCCTGCATGATCATCAGCGCATCAAGCGAGGTCACCCTGCCATCGCCGTTGAGGTCCAGTTCCGGGTCGTATTCACATCTGCCAACTGCGATCCGGAGCGCGATCACAGCACCTATAACTTCTGGCGCTTTGTCGGGATCCGCATCCCGGTCACACCAGAACTCCGCATATACCGGATAGTGGTCCGATACTGCAGTCGTCTCGCTCACATTTAAGGCATATTCGAGATCGAACCTGAACACATCCACATCCCCTGTGAAATCCGGTACCGCCGGATTCGTGAGTATGATGCGGTCATAAGTGCAGTCGGTGGGTTTTGTGGTCGTATCAACGCTGTTGTTTATGCACCAGTAATACCCGCTGCCGTGCATCGTAGAATTTGAATCCTCATCGAAATACGAGCAGTCGGCGTTCAGGTCGCCCATGACAATGAAGTCCCGCTCATCCGGATACGTGCTTTGCGCATACCTGACCGCATCATCGAGCGCGTTTATCTCTTCGGTTGCCTCATCCGGATCGGTGTGGATCGTGAGGAGGGTGGCATCGAAGTTGCCATCAAGCACCCTGAACGATGCGATGTATGGTTCCCGGTGGAACGGATCGGTGTCATCAGGTTCCGGGTATGTGTGAGGTGTGCCGGTCAGTCGAACGGTCTGGTTGTTGTAGATGTAGGCATACTGCTCCTTACTGGATGTGCGCCCCAGCCGTTCACTCACAACATAGTCATACGGTGCGCTGCTGTTCGCATTCACGACACCGACCAGTGCAGGAAGCGCAGTCTGGGATTTATCCCTGATCTCCTGTATGGCAACAATATCATAAGTACGGATAATCTTTCCAAGTACCTCCATGACTTCGGGCTTTGCTGCTTTGCTTTTTCCGAATATCTGTATGTTAAACGCACCCAACCGGAGCGTTTCATTGTCATTGAGCTGATCGAGGTCCGATATACTATCATCAGGAGATGGTTTGTCCGGTAGCCCCGTGCCGCAGGGATTATTCTTGCTGTAGCTGCTGTCAGACCATGCAGCCACAGGATATACGCACAAAAATAATGTGACAGACATAAGTAGCCACACACGTGCCCCCGTAGTATTCATGCTGTACCAAGCCCCCTACACCCACCATATCCACACAGTCAGTCCGCATAACACATAAACGTTCCGATAAGTCTCACCATCAACTTTCGAGTGTGTTATGTGGTAAAATTTAAGAATATAGCGATCTCATCGGATTTTGTTCCCCCCTCTGGAATCGTGCGTTGCGGTGACCAAAACCCCCGAGACTTTTGATATTTTCGAAATAATGTTTGAGTCTCTGGTATCTTATACGAGATACTTTCAACCCGAATTACCAGAGAGCCACACATAATCGAATACGCCCGCTCACACCAGTTCGGGTGCCTGCTGTGGTCAAGGACATGCACCCCCATTTGCAGCACTGAAGAGGTTTTCCACATCCTTTATAAAAGATGCGCCCCCTGTTCACCTCTATGAAGCAGGACAGGGATCGATTCAAAGCTATTGCCATCGCCATAGTGGTGATCTTCATCCTGTCCATATCCGGGATAGTCCGTCTGATCACCGATTACTGGTGGTTCGATGCTCTTGGCGCATCCCAGATATTTATGATCAGCTTAAAGGCAAAGATACTCCTATTTATACTCTCAGCATCGTTTTTCCTCGCGTTTGCACTGATCAATCTCCGGATCTCTTCAAAGTCAAACGAGTCAAGGTTTTCTTTCAAGCGGAAGTTTATGGTTGTTCTGGCAATATCCTTCTTTATGGGGATTGCAAGCTCCGCCAAATGGTTCGTAGTGCTACAGTACCTGAATCAGGTGCCCTTTAACCTAGCTGACCCGATCTTTGCAAAGGACGTATCCTTTTACGTCTTTTCCCTGCCATTCATGATAGCTTTCCGGAACTTCCTGATGGCTTGTGTAATAATTACGGCTCTCCTGGTGCTTGTGGATTACCTGCAATCCTTCATAGTCAGCTTCTTCAAACAGCCAGATATCATCGCACCGGACGGTACAACATACAGTGCTGACTTCAAATTAGCAATCTCTAACATGGGGCAGAAGGCACTGGTGCACATAACAGTCCTTGGATCGTTCTTCTTCGTTCTTCTCGCTGCAGGTCACTACCTCGCCAGATTCGGAGTCATGTACTCTGAAAAAGGTATTGTGGTGGGGGCTGGCTACGCTGATGTCGCCGCGTACCTGCCGGTGATTCAGATACTGATGATCATGGCGATAATCATCGCAGTACTGTGTTACGTCTGGATATTCGCAATTTCAAAGCAGCAAAGTCCGGGAAAACGGAATATACTGGTGTCCGCAATCGTGATTTATCTGCTGGTGTCTATAATTGCCCCGGCTGTGATCCCGGGAATTGTGCAGGCATTCAAGGTTTCGCCAAACGAGGAGAAGCTGGAACAGCCATACATCGAGAGTAACATCAAGTTCACAAAGATCGCTTACGGACTGACTAAAGTTACGGAAAAAGACTTCTCTGTCGAGATGATGAGTCCTGAAATCATATCAAACGCAACAGATACGCTGGATAATGTTAGGATTCTCGATTGGAGACCGCTAACACAGACGTACAAGCAAACACAGGAGATGAGGTTGTATTATGACCTTTCAGGGATTGACATCGACCGGTACAATATCAACGGAATCTACACCGAGGTGATGATTGCCCCCCGAGAGCTGAATCAGGAACGGCTGCAAGCAAAGACCTGGGTGAATCTCCATATGGTATATACGCACGGTTTTGGTGCCGTGATGAGCCCTGTAAACAGCGTCACAAAAGAGGGCATGCCAAACTACCTCATAAAAGATATTCCCCCCATATATACGGTTCCGGATGAAGAACTGCGAATCGAGGTTCCGCAGATATACTACGGCGAGATGGACAATGATTTCGTGCTGGTAAACACCAGAACATCGGAGTTTGATTATCCCATGGGTGATGCAAACGAGTACACCCACTACGATGGGGACGGAGGGGTGAAGCTGGACTCATCCACAAAGGAACTGCTGATGGCGATACGCTTTGCTGACATCAAGATCATGCTATCCGGCGAGATCACGCCCGAGAGCAAGATCATGTTTGATAGGAACATCAGGGAGCGGATCTCAAAGATCACCCCGTTCCTCACACTTGACGAAGACCCGTATCTTGTCATCAGCGATGGCAGACTCTTCTGGATACTGGATGCATACACCGTGACAGACAAATTCCCATACTCAGAGAAACACGGCTCCATCAATTACATGCGAAATTCCGTAAAGATCGTGGTTGATGCGTACAACGGGGACGTGACGTACTACATCGTCGACACCACTGACCCGGTAATCGCAACATACACAAAAATTTTCCCGGGGTACTTCAAGTCCTTTGACCTGATGCCTGACGGACTTAAGAAACACATCAGGTACCCGGAAAGTCTCTTCGAGGTCCAGTCCGCAATCTATAACACATACCACATGGACAATGTCAAGGTCTTCTACAACAAAGAGGATGCATGGCAGATCCCAAGCGAGGTGTACGGGACCGGTAAACAAGTTCCGGTTGATCCATATTACATCGTAATAAAGCTTCCGGAAGGGGCAAAGGAAGAATTCGTCCTGATGAGGTCAGTAACACCAATAAAGAAAGATAACATGGTCGCATGGCTCGCTGCCCGTTCGGATGGGGATCATTACGGAGAGCTACTGCTCTACAAATTCCCAAAAGAGAAACTGGTATACGGCCCCCTGCAGATCGAGGCGAAGTTCGATCAGGATGCCGTGATCTCACAACAATTAACGCTCTGGTCACAACAGGGGTCACGCGTGACGAGAGGGAACCTGCTGGTGATACCGCTTCTGGATTCGATCCTGTACATAGAGCCGCTCTACATACGGGCAGAGGCCGGGCAGCTACCGGAACTCAAACGGGTGCTGGTCTCAGACGGCGAGAGGGTGGTGATGGAGGAAGACCTTGCAAGCGCACTTGTTGCACTCTTCGGTGAAACCAGACCGGGTGGTGCGGAAGAGGCGGGTGCGGAAGAAGGGGGGAAGTCAACGGATGCGCTGATAGCAGAAGCGCAGATGCAGTATGATGCGATTCTCGATTCCATGGGCACGAACTGGACGGCATTTGGGGAGAACTTTGATAAGTTAGGCAAGGTTCTCGGAGAGCTGGGATCGGATTGATTAACGTGTTTCCGGGATTTTACGCTGATTGACCCCTGTGGTTTGAATTAAATCTCCTGTAACACGCCACATTGGAGTCCTTGTGACTACCCCGCAGCGTCCCTATCGCTGACATCGTGATAGACTCATGAAGCCCAATCACACCACCTCCGAACGAATTCGGAGGCATCCGCGGGGGCTGCCACAGGGACATCGCTACTACTCACGAGCTAATCTTAATATTTCCGACCGCTGCCTGCAGAATCATCAATACATCAAGCGATGTAACTTTGCGATCCCTGTTTACGTCCGCCGCTTCGTCATAAGGGCTGCTGCCGATTGCAATCCGGAGCGCGATCGCGGCGTCTGAGGGGGTGATCTTACCGTCGTGGTTGAGGTCACCTTTTGTCGGGCTACCTATTGAAACGAATCCCGTATCGGGTGCGCGATCGTAAATTAGATCCTCATCACCTGCCTCAATTGCGGTCTCGACATGTATATTCATCGCGCCAAGCGTCATGCCCAAAAACTCCGCTGGAACGCTTAAGTACATTTTATTCCCCAACATTGTTATCAGATGGGTTGCATCTCTCACATCAGGACCCTCTCCAAAGTCTCCGACGATGTTGGCACCAAGGTTACCCTCATACATAAAGTAAATGAAGGAATAGTCAGGTACACTGTCAGGATCCTGATCTGTGTCAAATACGACCGTTGTAACTGCTCCATCGTCCAGACTGAGGCTACTGTAAGCAACCGTAACCAACAGGACATTTCCTGCAGAGCATACATCAACCCCAGTTAGATCGTCACCATCAAGTCCAAATCCCGACGAGTCGCCAGCCGGGTCCGTGATAGTTACTTTGGGATATGTGCAATTGAGCAGTGGTTTGATGGAGCCATCGCTGGTGTCCAGTGCACCACATCCGAAATCTGGCACACTATCGATGTCGCCACTAAGTGACCCCTGAAGGGTGAATGAGTCGATCACAACATCCATATTTCCATCATCATATCCGAGCAAGCCTAGCGGAATCCCAAGAAAAACTTGATTCGCCACAACCTTGAAAGTGGCATCGTTATATGGCACACCAAGCAACACTCCTTCTGTCGGTGTAAAACCTGATTCAGTCAAATCAGACTCATAGTCGATTTTTGTGATACTGGCATCAGTTCCTGTCAATCTACCAATGGCATACTCAATCCGGTAATCAATACCATATGTAGGTGGCGCCTGTTCCGTGTTGGTGAAACCAGTAGCAAGGTTCTGATCCGCATCTACAAATATCCATCCGGTAAGATCCTCGCCATAAGATAAATCATCGGGTTCTACGTTTTGATTGTACGTAACCACGATATTTACGATTCCATTCTCTACGTCTACATCAAGACCGGTCATGTCCGGAGAAGCTGAATCTCCTGCAAGATCTGTGATAGTCCCGCCGGCAAGTGAATTTCCAGGATATGGAATCCTGACCGAGCCATTGAGTGTATTCAGCACACCAGAATCAGGTGCACGATCGAAATGGAGAGCTTTGGCAAATTGAGTATGAGTAGTAACAAAAATGTCCATATCTCCGTCGTCATTGCCCAGCATTGTCAATGGGATTGTTATGCTGATCTGATTTCCGGTTACATCGAGTGTGTTCGGATCTACAGTATCATCATTGATGGTTACGGATTTGATAGGGTCTGCATAAACGATATCGATGACATCGTATAGATATACATAATCCGATCCGGTACCATCAAGATAACCTGTAGTATAATTTTGATCTGCATCTATGAATACGGCACCAGCGATATGCTCATCAATAAGGGAGTCCGTGCACGTGATAACAACGATGAGATCTCCTTCGCTTGCAGTGGCAGTGAGCTCAGTGATATCAGGGAAAGAGAAATCACCGATAGGATCTGTGGTAGTTGCGGTAGCTGCGTAACCTCCGCTGATTAATAGTGTGCCAATCAACACGATTGCTGCTGGCAGTGTTTTGTTGTGATTCATATTTTACCTCACTTTTATGTATTCGGCTATTTTTTATTGGGCGGGCTGTTGCTTATCAGCCTCCAAAAGCCCTCTCCGCGCCACCCCGCATTAAAATGCAAGGCATCCGCGCACAGTTTTACTTATGTATCTATCTTTTCTTTCATCTTGCTTATTGGTTCTCCAATTGGTTTGTAAATCACTATGACTTCAAAATCCTCATCCTTTTTCCACTCCTTATTGGTTATGCCCCCAGAAATTGCCCTAATCTCAACACAAATGGATTCACCGTCTATTTCAATTGCATCCTTTTCCTGTTTAATCACTTTTTCCATATTTATAACCATTTCATCAGTTGCTTCAAAAACATCCTTTTTACTGGTACCTGCACATGCGACGGGATCAATTTTTGTCTTCTTTTTATTCGCCTCTATTATCATTCTGACATCTTTTAGATATATATTATTACCCTCTTCGTGTTTGATTCTAATTTCATCCACAGTTGCTTTTATTATTTTTAACTGTACGATTGGTTTTATTACAAGACCGATCTTTATCTTTTTAAATGTATCGAAGTCAATATCGCCCATCGCATACCGCTTTTTTGCAATGTCTAACGGATCCACGTCTTTAAGCCATGTAAACGTCTTAATCCTTTCAACCAAACGAGAACCAAAATAGAATCCTATTATGACTGTATATACATAAAGAAAGTTTTGAGTAAAGTTTCCAATTGCTTGTATAGGTACCGTTTGAGCTGTAATATTAAGTGCAGTGATATTGGATGTAACATTTGTAGCCAAATGTGTAGTTTTATCAAATGACAGTGATAATAACATAATGTACACAACTGTAAGGGATATTACTATAGATTTTCTGACCTCCCCTCTACTTAATTTAGTTCCTAAATTGTATTTTGAAGAGAATGCAAAAATTAACGGAATAACAAAGCTAACTATACCTACGATAGGGATTACGAGAAACTTATAAGTGGCTATTTTGTTCTCTACGCCCCATATAGGTGCATATGCTATTGCAATAACAACTAATGTTGCAATATCACTAAAAAATACTGCTGCTTTTGCATCCCCGAACAAGAATTTTTTCGCTTTATCTATCCAATCTTCTTTCATTTTTTACTTTCACCTCCTTTTAAAGTCACTATACCCCTCACTTAAGTATAAGGCTTGTATATGGCGATTTTGCATTTTTACAATGTGCATCGGCATGTTCGCTATGGCAAGTCAACAACGATACCATTAACCCATCAGGTGGTTCGCATCGCCCCATACAATGTGATCAGTGACTGCATGATACTTAACACCTGCTTGAATTACCTTAAGGCATCCTGCAAAACCATATCAGCGAGACTAAAACGCCATGTCACACCGCAAGTTTATCACCTATCGAGTATATAACTACCCTTCATGAATTGCTCGCTACGGTTTCTTGGCGGATGCGGAGAGGTTGGCAGGTCAGCAGTCCTGATCGACGACGACATCTTGCTCGACTACGGGATGAAACCGGGTGCGTCGTCCGACTATCCTCCGTCGTATCCCTTAAACGGAATCCGCCCGCGAACGATCATTATCTCGCATGGGCATCTCGACCACTGCGGCGTGGTGCCGAATATCATGGACATCCACCCGCAGGTATATAGCACGCCGATCACCAAACACCTCACAGCGTTTCTTGCAAAGGACACGCTCTCGATTGCGAGGCGTTCCGGGCAGATGCCGCTTTTTGATTCGCAGGACATCCAGGAGTTCATGCAGTCTGCCCGCATCATTGATTACAGGGATCGCTTCGAGTGCGGCGAATATACCGCGCAACTCTACGATGCAGGACACATCCCCGGCTCGGCATCGATCCTTCTCGAATCCGAAAACGGAATACGGATACTCTACACCGGCGATGTGAACCACACTGATACGCGTCTTTTGAACCGAGCCTGCCCACAGCCGAAAGCCGATGTCATGATCACCGAGAGCACGTACTTTGGCACCGACCACGCACCGAGAAAGGAACTGGAACAGGAGTTTGTGGACTCGATCCGCGATACCTTAAATCGCGGCGGCAATGCGATCGTCCCGTGTTTCGCGATCGGGCGGACGCAGGAGGTTCTGATGATCCTGCACAAACACGGGCTGCACCCTTATGTTGATGGGATGGGTGTTGATGTCTTGCGAAGATTTATCCAGTATCCCGAATATCTGCGCAATTCGAATGCGCTTCAGCAGGCGTTTGACAACGCAACCGTGGTGAAACCGGAGAGGCGGGCGCAGATACTCAAGAACTCCCTCATCGTCACGACCGCGGGAATGTTAAATGGTGGACCCGCGCTCTTCTATCTCGGCAAGATCCACGACGACCCCGAGAGCAAGATCCTTCTCACCGGATACCAGGTCGAGGGCACCAATGGCTACCACGCACTTGCACACAAACGCCTGACCGACAGAAATCGGGTGCTTTCCCTACGCATGACTGTGGAGCAGTATGATTTCTCTGCGCACAGCGGCGACACCGATCTTAAGAGGTCGGTGCAAAAATTTTGCGATCAGGGCGGCGAGTTTGTGTTTATGATGCACGGCGACCGCACAGAAGAGTTTGCAGCATGGGCCGACGAATGTAAGATCGATGCGACTGCGCCTGCAAACGGCGATGAATTCACGATCGACTGAGGCACGGCAAAAACGACGAGAGGGGGATTTGAACCCCCGAGGTGCGAGGCACCACTGGATTGTTGCACAATACAATTTAGCAATCCAGCGCCATACCGGGCTTGGCTATCTCGTCATGCAGGAGTACTGATTTGTGGGTGCTGGTATTAATATTTTCCGAAGGTTTGGGGGTGACATGGTATATCAGACTCGATCTCGGCGGTTACCCAAAACCCGGCGACTTTTTGATATTTTTGAAATAGGAGTCTTTTTATTATTTTCTGGGAACGTCGGATTGTCTTACGCAACCACAACTGCCATAATGGAGCACTGTCGATATGAAAAGTCGTTTACACCGATAATCTGTGTCCATCTGTGTTAATC
>QMVM01000041.1 GCA_003661105.1 Methanosarcinales archaeon
AGGTCACGCAAGACTCCCGCCGACGTGCTATCACTCCGGTAAAATTCTTTTATTTGATCGAAACGTTCAGACATTAATAAAATAACAGTCCCACATGATACATAAAACTTATTCAATACCGGTGCGCTATGTTAAAATATCGTGGGTGCGAATGGTAACGATATAAAGCACCAAGGAGGTATTCGTCGGCTATGAAGCGCATAACATATCTGGTCCTGGTTATCGGCATGATTGTATGCGCAACCGCTCTTAACGGCTGCATCCACCCTGATGATGCAGAGCGGGCGTCCCCTCCCGATGGTGGCGCATATCTCAACTCGACAAATATCGACTGTATGGACTGTCACACGGTGCAGTATTTTACCATAAAGGACGGGAGCGGTAGACACGCGCATCTGAACTGCACCTTCTGCCACATCCAGCACGGATACCAGCCAGACTGCCGGACATGTCATCCTGATACACATGGCACAGGCATTCAGGGGTGCGGGATCTGCCATCCGGACCCACACGCTCCGGAGTTACGGATCAACGATTCACACATCAACGACAGTATATGTCAGCCATGCCATCTCCCGCAGTACGATGCAATCGATAAGGGCACAGGTAGACACTCGAAGCTGAAGTGCGATCTATGCCATGTCCAGCATGGCTACCTGCCCTCATGCGAAGACTGTCACGGACTGTTTCATGGCAGCGATGTCACGGAATGCGACGACTGCCATGATCCGCATGTTCCGGAGTCGATCGAGTTTGATTACGGCAACAACAGCGAATGCGCGCGATGCCACCACACAGTCATCGAAGAGACGTTTGCGAGAGAGCATACGAAACACGCCGACTTGTCGTGCTATATGTGTCATCCGCTACATGCTGAGACGCTGATGTGCATCGACTGCCATCCGGGACATAGTACCGGGATGAGTATGCGCGACTGCCGCAACTGTCACCGGATCGGACATGTGCCAACCGACATCCTGTACTCGCCAGACTCCGCTGAAACTAAGTCCGGACTGTGTGTGGACTGTCATGCAAAGCCGTTTAACACAATGTATGAAAGCGAAAGTGAGCACCGGTACATCGAGTGCGTGGAGTGTCATCCCATACATGACACAACCATCGTGTGTGAGGTGTGTCATACCATGGGTCCGTCTCACGGGACTGAGTGCGTGGCATGTCATGATTCTGCGCACGACACGATCCCATAACCTTATAGAGGCCGAGATCACGGTTTCAAGAATCTGGGACGATTGGGAGCGTAGTGGCTATCAAGATCATATCTACACGCTCGATACAGCGCGGTTAAAATCACAGAAGCTAAAAAACACAGTGCTTTACATCTTTTGCGCTTGGGCGGGTCACTTTCCGCCCGCTTCCCGCGCATCCATGACCTCGACCACATCCAGTTCTGTGACCACGACATCTGCTCCGACCACTCCTGCCAAACTTGGCACAGTCCTGCCAGAGTCCCCAAAGATCAGTTCCTTTACATACAGCCCTGCTTCACACTCGATTCTGACAACCGCAAAGTCCCCTGCGAACGATTCAAGCATGGCAGAGCGCACCGTTCGCTTCCGCACCAGATCAGCTCTCCTATGGACGACCCGGGTCGGAGTCCGCTGCCGGATCACACCGGTTATCTCGCCCAGTCCCGAGACCAGTGTATCACGATCAACACCCGCGCACGAGATCGTTGCAAGATACACCTTGTCGTGCCGCGCGCCTTTGAGATTCCTGACCGTCTGGTGATCGACGAAACGTAGACCCGAGACAGTGACCTTTCCTTCGCAGTAAACGTTAATCTCCTGCTCGAGCCGCTCGAGATCGGTCGTCCGTTTTCCGGGTTCGTTTACCTCGAGAACAAATGGCCTTCCGTCCCCGAGCATGAGTGCATCGATGTCTTCCCTGCCTGCGCCATGAAATGTGGTGTCCGCGGCATCCATCGCCTCGATAACCTTGACCGAGATCAGTTCATCCACGGACTCCTGATACATCTTGCCTGTAAAACCGCACCGCTCGCATCCCGCGCCACTGCACTCCCGACAGTACCATCTGGTCTGCGGGATGCCGCGCACCAGTTTCCGGTACCGCCCGTAGATGTATTCTGACCTGATCTGTAGCTCTACTGTGCCCTCCGAAATCTCAAGCAGGCAGACGATGTCAGGTTCTGTGAAATTAACTTCCTTTCCTGTAGTGCTCGCTATCAGCTTGCCGACCTCGCGGTTGATCTCTGATTTAAGCGGCTCGGCATGATCGGTTCCAACCTCCTCCCACAGAAGTTCCTCATTCTCAGACAAGAGCCCGCTAAGCCGGGTACCGACGAGAAACGTCTCGTACTCGCGCCCACCTATAGCGTCTACCGCTCTCGATGCCCACGTATCGAGTTCCTCAAAGATGCCATTACAGACCCAGCACCGCTCCGGAATCCGAAGGTCGGGGTGCATTGGTTCGTCATCGCCACCCGTTCCCGCCATGTCCGCGGTCATTGCAAGCACCAGCCGGATCGCGGCCCCCCGCTCTCTGTTTGTATGCCCGGTTGACAGTTTTGCAAACTGCCTTCCAAGACAGTGATCGCAGATCAGTCCCTCATCGAGGATGGTGCATGCGATATCCGGAATCGTTTTGTCGTCACCACTCATCAGGTATCTCGATCTCGCCGCTACCTATCGCCTGCTGCGCAGCTACTGGCGTCATCCCTTCTACGGTCACGCCCATAGGCACGCAGGTACCGATGATCTCCTTTACTGCGGTCTTCGGCGTGTATGAAAGAATACTGTCCTTTTTCATGCGTGCGACCCGCAGCACCTGCTCAATGGTCATATCTCCAACAATCTCACTCTCTGAAGACCCTTTCCCGATCCCGATTTCTTTCAGGATCAGTGCTGAAGTCGGAGGTATTCCGACCTCAAGTGTCACGGTCTTGTCGGCGTCAACGATCACTTTGACCGGCACCTGCATGCCATCGAATTCCTTTGTCGCCTCATTGATGTCATCTACGACCTGCTTGATGTTGATGCCAAGCGGTCCTAGCGATGGACCAAGTGGCGGTCCTGCAGTCGCTTTCCCGCCGGAAACCAGTGCTTCTACGATATCTGCCATTTTTTTGATCACCTTTGTGTTTTATATGCAATTCGAGCGATTGGGTGATAATAGTTTCGGAGGTTTCGGCGAGACTTTCTAATCCATGCGAAAACACTTCTGATTTTCAGATGGTGTCTCTGAAATATATGCTCGAGTAACTCGTGGATAAAACCGGTGGAATCCATATCCATCTGTGGCTAAAAACCTTTATCAGCCACTTATTTACGCAGATTACACCGATTGGGGGTTATCTGTTTGCCACACGTTACTCGAGCACATTCTCTGAATATTCAAATTCACCCCAATCATCCCAATGCCCCTGTGATATACTCAACCCTCTGCGGCGCTTCCACGACCGGAACACGCCCGTACATCCCAACGTACCCATCAAGGAGGATCAGACCTCCGGTGATTGGCTCAACTCCTTTTAGAATCGAGAACGCGTCTTTGATCGATGCAATATCGATTGCCGCATTCCCGACAGCAGTGGATGCCGCATCCGCAAGAGACACGTCGCTCGAAAGAATCGTTGCAGCATCCGCGTTTCCGAAACTGATCGAATGCCCGATCTTCCCGGATGAGGTGCATATTCCGAGAATAGACTCACGCGGATCTATTTCAAGCCCGATGCTGACATCGTCCGTTCTTCCTGCGTATATCCCGACGATGACGGTCTCATCGTTGACGAGAGCGATATCGCCGCCGTTATCCAGAATCGCATAAGTAGCACCGGCATCCACCATCGCTTCAACTGCGATTGCCGCAATCGTGCCTGCAACCGCGCTCATCGGACCGATGCCGACCGCACTGCCTGCATCCGCCATCCGCGCCGCGATCTCAGGAGCATTTTTTTGGCAGTGGTATTCGTCGAGTGTGGATGCGAAGAACGGGTCTAACCGGATGAATCGTTCTAGATCGCGTCTGCATGATTCGATCGCACGCTTTGCGACCGGGATGTACTGTTCCTCCGAACTGATGGTTACGATGGTCTCTTTGAGCTGGAAACGCTCTCTTGCGTGCTTGCTTTGTGGTGCACAATAATTATGCAATCTGTTAATCTCCTTTCAACTTCTCCCGTGCCGTGATACATTCATCGATCCGTTTTCTCGGAAACATTTGAACTGACCCTCTCTTCAAGTGCTATCCCGCGTAGAGACCTCACACGATCCACACCCATGGGAACAACCAAAACACCTTTATCGATTAAACTCAACCTCTGCCTCATCATCTTTCATATCTTCAAAATATTCGGCTGAATCATGGGTATCCCAGAATTTTCGCATTTCTTGTTCCGTCTCGAATCTTGGAATCTTTACCATCATGCCTCTGCCGTCGCTTTCAATGCATGCCAATATATTTCATCCCCTATCCAGAAACCCGCTTCGCTACGCAGTTTATCCAATTCCTCGCGAAGTGATATCACCTTTCCTTCTAACTTCGCCCGGATCAAAATTCCGATCACTCCCGTTTTTCGTAACCCGTACACATTCGCCACTCTTCTTGCCTCCGACTCATCCAAGAAGATCACCTCCGGATGCCGCTCTACCGCCAATGCGATAGTCTCAGCTTCTCCTGTATGCAATTCCCGCTCCAACAACCTGACCACTGATTCGTTCGTTGGCGCGATTACTTCAATCCAACCTGCGTTGCTGGCTCCGTTAACCTCATCGGCACCTGCCCTACCCTGTCCCGCCACCACCACCTCATCCCAGACCGCAGGTGTAATAATAATCTTTCCATAAAATTCTTTTAATAGTTTCAGGCGTCCAATTCCTGCCAGATGAATCAGGGTGGACGAATCACTGATGGCTTCGGGCATATTCAATATCTTCCTCTAAGTTCCTTTCCGTGTAGTGGTGCCGGATATGTCGCTGTCCCAGAAGTTCCTCAAACTCCATCCGCCCCATCCCTGCAAGTACACTTGCTTTGCCCGATGAAAGCACGCCACGCTGATACAGTGCCAGTGCCAGTTCTTTGTGCAATGTTTCCTCCACTTCATCAGGGGGCAGACGGAGCGCATCCACAATATCTCCAGGTATCTTCAAGATGAGATTCGAAACTCCTTCGGCATGCATCGTCTTTATCATTGTTTCCACATCTCCTTGTTTTGGATTTCTATCTATATATTCCCATCTACCTTAAAACAGGTCACGCGGATCGCAAATCTCCCCCCTCACCGCGCTCACCGCGGCAGTCTCAACCGACGACATGCACATCTCCGCGATGTTGTCCCTCACCCTACCCTTGAAGTTCCTGTTCTGAGCGGATAGTACTTTCGCCTCGCCTCCGAGCACAACCGTCCATCCGATACCCAAATTCGCATCCGGACGCACATACGACAGCACCTGCACTCAACGAGTGTTGCGATCACACCCTATGAGATCGCCTGCAAGAGCACGCTCCTGCTTGCAGGATACACCACGAGCCACGTTCCCGTAGTCACTCCTACCATCAAGCTGCATGCAGCAATCCGTAGATCCTCGATCCTCCGGATGGTATACGAGCATATGCAGACCGGATCACGCGGCATTCCCGCATACTTGCCCACCGGGGCTACGTTATCAACGTGGTGCGGTGCAGCAATCTGCGGCTCGATGTCGTCAACAGCAATCACGATCACGGATGCGTAATCTGCCTCTGGGTAAGGGGCAAGCGGCGTGCACTCATCATATCTGCCGTAACGTGCAAAGAAACTCGCGAGTCTTCTCACCAGCAGCGCAGAGTCCGCATTTCCCGCCCGCTTCGATCGCCATGTTGCTCATAACTGCCCTGACTCCACACTCACAAACGTCTACAGCGTTTCCGAGAAACCCCATCGACATGTGTGTCGCGCCGTCCGCGCCGATCCCGTCGCCGTTCTCATAAAATAGAATCCTGTTCTCCTGTGCGAATTTCCGCATCGTGACCCGGACGTTTGAGATATGCTCGCTCGGGGACGGTGACGCGTAATCATAGATTGCGATCACTTTGTCGGGATCCTGAACGGTTCTCGTCGCAAGTTCGTCGCCATCAACCGGATTGCGAGCGGAAGCGTGCCATCGTTGCGCGAATGCAATTATCCACAGGTACTACTACCATATCATTCGGCAGAACGTCTCTTCCTGACTTTCGAGACAGGATCTTCTCTACCATTGTTTGGGTTGTCATGGTTATCTTCAGCGAAAGTCCTTATATCACCGAAACATAAATAAATAGATACCAGACAATTGGAGGTAATCATGAGATTAAAAGATATTGTGCTAATCGTGGCAGTTGCGTCACTACTACTGTTATCAGGATGCATCGGACAGGATGCGAAGGTTGTCGATAGCGACGGCGATGGATGGGATGATGAACGGGAACTGGTTGCCGGAACAGATCCGAACAATGTGGATACCGATGGCGATGGTTACTGGGATCCTAAGGATGAAAACCCACTCGATCCGGATATACCGGTTCCAAGGGTAACACCGACACCGGTAGAGACAGCTACACCGGCACAGCGACCAACCATCGTACCCACACCTACATCGACCCCACCTATTGAGCTTGAGATCACCTATCCGGCAGACGAGGCTACTGTTCCTCGCGTCGCAAAGGTGGGCGGACGGGGCGGTGAGCCCGGCATGGAAGTGAAGATCCATGTCTATACCGAGAGGGAAGGAGGTCGTCTCGTGAGCGGTAACTGGTACCCGGACGCGGATGGTAACTGGGAAGCAGAGTATATCAGTCTCTGGCCGGACCGAGGGTATTTCGCTGGCAGGGAGGCAACAATCTATGCGCAAACTACCCTCTCAATCCCGAACCGCACAACCACATACCGTTCTGAGAATATCACAGTGTACTGGGGATAGGAGAGCATCAAGAATGATTACAGAGAGTCTACTGGCACCGGGACATCGCGGCTGTGCAGGGTGTGGAGCATCGCTTGCAGCGAAGTTCGTTCTTGAAGGCGCTGGCAGTGACTGCATTATGTGCGGCCCTACCGGCTGCCTCGAGGTGTTCACAACCCCATACCCTGAATCGGCGTGGCGGGTCCCGTACATCCACTCGCTCTTCGAAAACCCTGCCGCAGTCGCGTCAGGGATCGAGACCGCACTCGCGGCCCGTGGCAATACTCACACGAAGGTGCTCGTTATCGCAGGTGATGGTTCCACCTTCGATATCGGCATCCGCAGCATATCAGGTGCATTCGAGCGCGGGCACAACATAACGTATGTGTGCTACGACAATGAGGCATACATGAACACCGGCATTCAGCGCAGTGCATCGACGCCTTTTGATGCATCGACCACGACATCACCTGCCGGAACGGTTTCTTGTGGCAATACCCGTCCGAAGAAGGATATGCCCGCGATCCTTGTGGCGCATGGCTCGCCTTATGTGGCGACTGCAACAATAGCATACCCGAAAGACGTGATCCGCAAGATAAAAACCGCTACCGAGACCGAGGGTCCGGCTTATGTCCAGATCCACGCGTCATGTTGCACTGGCTGGTACTTCGACAGTTCACTGGCTGTCGAGGTCGTACGGCTCGCAGTAGAGACCGCGCTATATCCGATCTTTGAGATCGTGAACGGAGAACTCGGGAAGGTGCATAAGATCAAACAAAAGCCTGTCGAGGAGTACCTCCGGATGCAGAAGCGGTTTGCGCATCTGTTTAAGGATGAGAGCGGAAGAGATGAGATTGCGAAGATTCAAGCAATTGCTGACCACAATGTCGAGCGGTACGGGCTTGCGCGCAGGACTTAAGTAGCTATGTTATGTGAAATGTTCATGTTAGCGAGGCATGAAGATGAATCGGAATGATCTACAAGATCTTGCGCTTATCAGATGTAGGGAGGCACACGTGTTACTGGAAAACGGGAATTACGAAGGATCGTATTATCTTTGCGGATATGTGGTTGAATGTGGGTTAAAAGCGTGTATCGCAAAACAAACAAGACTTCACGATTTTCCGGACAAGAAGGTTGTTAACGCAAGTTACAGTCATAAACTTGAAGATATTGTTAAGATAGCTGCTCTCGGACCGAAGTTTGACGATGAGTTGAAAAGTAATCCGGATTTTACAGATAATTGGAATACTGTCAAAGATTGGTCGGAGGCAAGCCGATATGAGAACCATACTGATAAAGAAGCGCAAGATCTCTATTCTGCGATCGTAGATGGAACACATGGAGTTCTACAATGGATAAAACGGCATTGGTAGAGCGGGATATACAAGAGGGGAAGGATCTGGTAGAAGCTCTGGACGGGACAGAGTTTAAAGTAGATGCTTCTCTGTGGTTCTATTCGTCAGATTCTGATGAATGGCGGCTTTTAATCGCTTCTCCGTTTGTAGAAGAGAATGGTCCGAAGAAATCTTATGGTTTTATACGGTCGGTGCTGACACGACCCTCGCCGCCGTCAGAAATTTCTCTGAAAAATATTTCAGTTCTGAGCCCAAAGCATCGATTAATAAAACTTCTGAAGACGACAATCCACACGGGACTTGATATAGCTGGTATCAGATTTACACGAAACGTTATAAACAATATACTGATAGAAGATGCTTACATTTGCCGCATACTATGAAACTTGCAACAATCATGCTCCACACAATGGACAAAAGAAATACAAACTGTGAGATGATATAATTGACTATAGAGAATGAGGATTTTATACGGATAAACTATACCGGGCGATTGGAAGACGGCACGGTATTCGACACCACCGACGAGGAAGTCGCAAAGGAACATGACATATACGATGAGAAGACCCACTACGATTCTTTCGTGATCGTCGTTGGCAAAGGGCATGTCGTGGAAGGGCTGGACGAGGATATTGTCGGGAAGGAAGCCGGCTATCACGGGACGGTTGAGATTCCGCCGGAGAAGGGCTACGGCAAACACAAAACGGAACTGGTAAAGACCTATCCCACATCCAAATTTACAGAGCCGCCTGTGAAAGGGATGTGGGCGGTCGTCGATGGGCAGCAGGGCATGGTTGTCATGACGATCGGGCGCAGGGTGCGAATCGATTTCAACAGCCCTATGGCTGACAAAACACTGATCTTCGATTACACGATCGAAGAGCAGATCGATGATGACCTCGACAAGATCAAATCCCTGTTACAATCCTACCTCAGGAGGGATTTTGATGTGGAGCTTGTCGATGAGACTGTTATAATCGAGCCGCCAAGCGATCTCCGGCTAAATCAGAACTGGCTGCTCGCGAAGTCGAGGATCGCAAACGAACTCTTCGGATCGATGGGACTGGATAGCGTGAAATTCGTTGAGACGTATCAGAACACGGACTGATATCATGAAAGCATGTATTATGTGTGGTGGACTGGGCACAAGACTCCGTCCACTGACCCTTGAGCGACCAAAGCCACTGATACCGCTTCTAAACAAACCCTCTGTCGTGCATCTGATCGAGCACCTGAAAGCAGAGGGGTTCACAGATGCCGTGCTGACACTTGGTTATCTCGGCGATATGATCGAAGAAGAGGTGCGGAAGGTCGAAGGCATCGATATCGATTGCATATACGAACAAAACGCGCTCGGGACTGCTGGAGGGGTCAGGAACGCCAGATCGCACCTCGAAGATGGTACGTTCATGGTCGTTGGCGGCGATCACGTCCTTGATCTGCAGCTTCGTGAGATATACCGGTTCCACGAGACAAACGATGCCATGGTCACGATCGGACTGGTCTGCATCGACAATCCTTTCGAGTACGGGGTATGCGACATGGATGCGGATGGCGTGATCCACAGGTTCCTTGAAAAGCCAGAACCCGGTGAGGCATTCAGCAATCTCGTAAACACCGGGATCTACGTCTGCGATCCCGAGATTATAGACTGGATCCCGGGCGGCAAGATGTATGATTTTGCAAAAGATGTCTTTCCCGCCCTGCTCGATGCTGGGAAGGAGATCGATGGCTTTCTCGTGCAGGGCAGATGGACTGACATCGGCAATCACGAGATGTACCGGAACGCATGTAAATGGAAACTAGATCAGATATCCGGTAGCGCAAGGATTCCCACACCACGGATCAGGGATCCGGTGATGATTCGGGAAGGTTCTGATATCGCGGAATCATCTATGATCGTTGGTCCTGTTGTGATCGGAGAGAATACCACGATTGGAGCACGGGTGCTGATCGGTCCGTACACAACGATCGGGTCGGGTTGCACGATTGAGGATGATGCGCACATCCTGACCTCACATGTCTATAACAACGTTCGGATCGGCAGGAACTCGCTCATCTTCAGTTCTATCATCGACAACGATTGCCGCGTGCACGAGAATTGTTCGCTTGAGACCGGGACCGTGCTCGGTTCGAGGGTGGTTGTTTCTGAGGGTGCAATCCTCTCTGGTGTCAGGGTCTGGCCCGATAAGGTCATAGATCGCGGGGAGCACCTGCGGAGTGATGTGGTTGATTAACTACGGTTCAACATACTTCAAATACAGTGCATACGGATTTATGACGCTATTTTGGCGTTGATTTGTTATTATTCGCGATTTCGCGCCGATGCGACAAGATTCGCGATTCCGGCGGCAAACGCGCCAGTCACGAAAACAGCACCAATGTTGGTGGCTGCAAAGACCCGTATGATCGAAGCACAAGCCAGCAACATTTTCACGCGTCTGGCAAAGATATGATATCTTCTCAAAAAATAAGAAAAGAAAGGAAGAAGAGTCTTCCTTTCAGTTCACTGCAGTAGCGTCGTAGTTCTGACCGCTGTCGATGCTCACACAATCACCACTTTGGTCGTGTGGCACTTTGACCTGTACCGTACCCTCAACAGGTTCGCCGATTCCATCGCTTGCGAGGAACGTGACCTCGTACACCTTACCATTATTATCTCCGGACCGCTCGGCTCTGACGCGAGCTATGGCAGTTCCGGTGCATCCGGGATCCGCATCCGGCGCATATTTAGCACCGCCAGCACCTTCGATCGAGGCAGTCGGCTCATCACTGGTGATACCAGTAATGGTGATCGTGACAGCGTCGGCCGTCCGGATCAGTGATGCCTTCGATGGTCAGGTCAACGAACTTGTGAATCTTTTTATTATTTTCTGATAACGTCGGATTGTCTTACGCAACCACAACTACCATAATGGAGAACTATCGGTCTGAAAAGTGGTTTACACCGCTAATCTGTGTCCATCTGCGTTAA
>QMVM01000042.1 GCA_003661105.1 Methanosarcinales archaeon
CGGTACCCGATCATCCGCGTATCCCAGTTCTCCTTGTCCCCGATGAACCGGATGAGCCGCTTCTTCGTGACACCCTCGAGACCGAAATCAGCCATGATCTCCTTGATTACAGCGTTCTGTGCCGCCTTCTCTTCTTTGGATAACTTCTCTTTCTCTGCCATTTCCAATCACCTCGAGACCGTGACGCTCGTTACCATTCCCGTCGTCATCGGAAGCTTCATATTCGAGAGCACGACGCCCGGAGCAACATCCGAGACCTTGTACTTGATGACAACCTCGCCCTTATCAGACACAATCTTCGCAGGAATTCCCTTCAGAAGCGAGTTTGCGGTCAGCATATCGAGATTCATCTCGACAAAGTCGTTGTCATCGACGATGCCGTTCCAGAAGAACGGACCGCCAGCATACACTAGTGCAGTCTCAACCTCCTCTGCGGTCGGGTTTGCGTCCATCACCCCGTACTCCGGCTTCTCGTACACGGGAATGACTCGCTCGTCCACCGCATCGATGCCAAGAGTCGCAAGCACAGCAGAATTAAGCTCTGCAAAGAGATCCGCTGGCTGCCCTAGCATCACCCCGATCGCATCGATGCCGTCTGTGCCCTCGCCGCTGCCTACAACTGCCCTGCCTTCGGCGTTAACAACGGTTCCAGCCTTCTTGTAAAATGGTTCGGTTGCAACAACGATGTTCGCAACATCAGCAATAGCACTTGCCCGTGACGTGATCACGATCAGGTTGTCCAGTTTCCCGAGCGCCTCTCGTACAGCGGTCTCGTCTGGCATGATCTCTATAAGATCAGAGTCCAGGCATACAAGCGTCTTGATGCTGCCATCGTTAATCTCTGCGATGATCTGGTCAAGGCTCTTCTGCTCGGTCTTCTTGCTTGCAAGATCGCATCCGACAGCATTCACAAACGGTTTCATGAACATGATCGCTGCCCCTGACGCCTTCGCAAGGTTAAGGAGTACCATCACACGCTCAGGATCAGTGCTCGGGTTAATCTCTGCGATGATCACCGAATCACTGTCAAGAGCAAGCTCGGACTCGTAGTTGGCAGGATCGATCGTCTTGTTATCATCAGCAAGACTTACCGCTTTCCAGCCGACCGCGGTAACCGTTGCTCCATTCTTCTTGCCCGCAAGAATTCTTCTTACAAGTAGTGGGTACTGTTCGTACGGATCGATGAAGAGCACGATCTTCTTCGCACTCTCGATTGCATCGAGCGGGACGCCCACGCCCATCGTTGAGTGGCATTCAGCTGAAATAGCTGAGAACGCACCCATTCCGGTGTTAACAACCGCGCCCTTGCTCTCTGCAAGCTTCATCAATGCGAGATGCTCTTCGCATGTCGTGTTTCCGACAGAGACGAATGCTGCACCATCGCCGATCGCGTTCCCTAATGCTGTGACCGCATCCGAGAGCTCGACCTCATTTCCATCGACCTTTGAAACCGCTGCTTTGAGATTTGCAGGCAGCCTCACTCCGAATCTACAGAGTTTGCCCGCGTTAACAACTGCGTCCTTGCGCCAGTCGATGTTAAACGTACCGTCGTCCTTTTCGCGAACGTACATTCCGCACGCAATCGAGCAGCCCGGACATACTGTGGTAAATATATTCTCATTCATTTAAATCACCTCGCACCTCAGTGCCCCTCCTCTAATAGGTCAACTCCGAAGAACGGCGGTGTTGTCATGTCCATACCAGGTTTGTACTCGAACTCATCCTGTATCGGTCTTGCGAACCTCTGATAGATATGTGTCAGCGGAATATCGGCAGGACAGACGTCGGTACATTGTCCGCATCCGATGCACGAGTCCATCAGGTGCACAAACCGCACAAGGTGGAATAGTGACATCTTGTATGTGTCTGATGATGAGCTAAACTCGGTGCACTTCGCACCCTCGCCACATGCGCATACCGGGCAGACCGTCTTGCATGCACCGCAGTTGATGCAATCGGAAAGTGCGTTTATGTAGTAGTCGAGATGGCTTCCCTCAATTGGTGAAAGATACTTCTTATCTGCCGCCGCTGCAACCTTCATCATTGCGCCGTCTACTTTCGCCCGGATCGCTTTACCCTTCTCGTCGGCAGGTGTGATCTCAACAGCTCCGGCGTCGATTGCGTTCTCTAAAATTGCAATTCCCTTCTCGGTGTTGATCTCAACAAATGTTCCTTTCCCTGCAAGGTCGCCGATTACGCCCCAGTTTCCGCAGGCGATGTCCGCCATCGTCGGGATGTTCACTGCGCAGTACTGGCAGGACTCACGTCGTCCGTATCCATCTTCTTCGAGCTCGTCGATCTTGATTGCGTGTTCCTCGCCGTCCTTTGTCTCGAAGATTAACTTTCCTTTGTCGATCTCCTCGCCTACAATCTCTTCGGGGTCAAGTTTATATACGGTCTCAAGCATCTCTCGGGTCATCGCCGGGTGCATCGTGCCACCGCAGTTTAACCCCACTATATAGGTTGTGTCAATATCCACCTGTCCTCTCTTCGCCTGTTCAATCGTGCTTCTTGCGTCGCACGGCTTTGCAGGAAGTGCAACCTTTGTTCCGTATTCGAGGTAGCGTGATAAGACGATCGGAACCGAGTGCATCGATCCTGCCGCAGCTTTCACCTCTTCTGGGTCTGATGTCACGATCGGTACCGCCTCAAACTCCCCAAGCTTCTTCAAGACTACAACCGCCTCGACAAGCCCTTTCTCGAGTGCTGCTGCAAGCATGGCGGTTACAAGACCACCTGATGCGCCGCGGGTTCTGATATCCTCGTCTGTCGCCCATCCGACGTAACAGTCTCCTATATCCATTCAGATCACCCCTTCCGGCTTGAGCGGACTTGGTCCAACCTTCTTGATCTGCTCTGTAAACTCGGTTACGACCTGTGCATACCGCTCGCCCTCTGATGCTGAGATCCAGTCGAGCTTGAGCCGCTCATCCTCGAGTCCGAGCTCGTTTACCATCGCTTTTAAGAATTTATACTTAATCGTTGCCTTGTAGTTACCGTTCACATAGTGACAGTCTCCGATGTGGCATCCTGAGAATAGAACACCGTCTGCGCCCTCAAGGAACGCATTTAAGATGAATACCGGATCCATTCTGCCAGAGCACATCACTCGTATGACCCGCACCGTTGGTGGCTGCTGGAACCTGCCCATTCCTGCGGAGTCGGCTCCTCCGTACGAACACCAGTTACAGCAGAACATCACAATCTTTGGCTGCCATTCCTCGTTGGTTGTTTCTGTCGCTGTTGCTTCTGCCATTTTTCACTCACCTCCGTACTGGAAGACGTTTCTCACCTGTGCAAGCACCTGATCGTTCTTGAAGTGGCTCTGTTCAAGCGCTCCCGTCGGGCATGCGGTAACACAGGTGCCGCAGCCCTTACAGAGAGCCTCGACAACATTGATGCGACGGTCGCCGTTCGTTCCGACGATCTCAAAGACTCCGTACGGGCACTTGTCCACGCAGACGCCGCAGACCACGCACTTGTCTTCGTCGATTCTTGCAGTGATTCCCATGATCGGAGCCGACCCTACCGAGAGAAGCCTCGTCGCACGTCCTGCTGTTGCACTGCCGTGAGCGGTCGCATAAGCGATATCTCTCGGACCTGCCGCACATCCTGCAACGAATACGCCGTCTGTGGTCGTGTCAACCGGCGCAAGCTTCGGATGCAGTTCCGTTAAGAAACCGTCTGCTGATCTCGGTAGCTTGAGGATAGCCCCCATCTCGTTGATTCCCTCGTTCGGGACAAGTCCGGTTCCAAGCACTAAAAGATCAAGCTCCACGTTCACGATCTCGCCTTTCAAGGTGTCTTCGGCTCTCACAACGATGTTTCCGTTCTCCTTCTCTGTGATCTCGACAGGCTTGCCCCGGATAAACTTGACACCAAGGTCGCGTGCACGGTTGTACGCCTCCTCAAAGCCCCTCATGGTCGCGCGTATATCCATGTAGAAGACGAAGTGGTTCGTTTCAGGTCGCTTCTCCTTTAAGAGCTGCGCGTTCTTGATTGAGAACATGCAACAAACGCCTCCGGAGCAATAGACATTCTCGTTGACATCCCTTGACCCGACACAGTTGATGAATCCAACCGTAATCGGCTCAACCGCATCAGATGGTCGCACCACATGTCCGCCTGTCGGTCCTGCGGCATTGAGCAAGCGCTCAAACTCCATCGTGGTTATCACGTTGTCGTATAATCCGTAGCCATAGTTGTTGTGCGGTAGCGGATCAAACGCAGCCATTCCGACCGCGACTGTGATCACACCTACTTTAAGCTTCTCGTAGATCGGCTCCTGATCATACCTGATCGCTCCAGCCTCGCATGCCTTCTCGCATGCCTTGCATCCGATGCAGTTATCCTTGTCAAGCACTGCTCGCATCGGGACTGCCTGCGGGAACGGGATGTATATCGCCTTTCTGGTCCCGAAGTTCTCGTTGAACTCGCTCGGGAGTTCCACAGGACAGACCTCCTGACATGAGCCGCAGCCCGTGCAGATGTCTGTGTCGAGATAACGCGGCTTGTGCAGCACAGTTGCCTCGAAGTTACCGACGAAACCACCCACATCGACAACCTCCGAGTATGTCATGATGTTGATGTTCTTGTTTCGTGCGACCTCGACCATCTTTGGTCCGAGGATGCATATTGAGCAGTCGTTTGTCGGGAATACTTTGTCAAACCGTGCCATCCTGCCACCAATCGATGGTCCCTTCTCAACAAGATATACGTTGTAGCCCATGTCGCCAAAGTCGATTGCTGCCTGCATTCCGGCTACACCAGCACCAATCACTAGCACGTTCTGGTCAACCGGTACGGACGATTCCTTGAGTGGTTCAAGCAACCGAGAGCGAGCGACACCCATCCTTACAAGATCCTTTGCCTTGGCTGTCGCGCCTTCCCAATCCCACATGTGAATCCATGAGCACTGGTCACGGATGTTCACGAACTCGAACTGGTACGGGTTGACGCCAGCCTCCTTACAGCATGCTCGAAACGTGGGCTCGTGTGTCCGCGGCGTACATGATGCCACAACCACCCTGTTCAGGTTATGCTCCTTTATTCCTGCCTGTATCTCTGCCTGTCCCGAATCTGCGCATGTGAACTTATTAACCTTCGTATGCACGACATTCGGAAGGGTCAACGCATAATCAGCTACCGCTTGGGTATCGAGATACCCTCCGATATTGACGCCGCATTCGCAGACAAAGACACCGATACGTGGTTCTTCGTTTTCCATACGATCTCCTTCTTTATCAATTATTTACTAATTCAAATATCATCCAATGGTCTATTTAAAAAATCGCTCTTGATTCCTGTTATCTCTTCCACTGGAAACACCTTTACCGATTGCATATTCATAGCAAGCACGCAAATCATTAGCACCATAATACTTAAGTGTAACGATGTGACCGGACTGCCAACTTATCAAGTGTTAACAGGGTTTCAATCAGAATTCTATCCTGATCCACAGCTCGCCGGAATAAAACAGGGAATTTAGTCTGGAGATAAGGGTTCGTAAGAGTTTGCAAGACTTTGTGAGAGTTCGTAGAGACTGGTAAAATTTCTGCACCCAATTCGCTGCGCCCAGGAAGCTCGATGGGAAGTAGAAAAAGGTAGCAAATGCGCGCTACATCTGTTTTGGGAGCCGGGATAGCATGGTGGAGCTCATGCTGAATGGTCTTGGAATCTTCTCTTTTGTGCTAACCATACCGCACCACCCCCCCTTAACAAGTTCATTAAAATAAACAATCCTTGTCCGGACCAATAACATCCCGTGGCTTGGATGGCGCTCTATACAGTTCCCAGCAGAAATCCCTCATCTTGCCAATCGCTGCTTAATATCTTCCAGGAGTTCTTCCGCCAATCCAGCTCCAAATGAACGAGGGTCTTCGTTTTTCTTTGTTTCCAACCGCTCTGCGTATGATTTCGGAAAGATCTCCATCTCAAACTCTTTCATCGAGCGATATACCTTCTTCTTTTCTTCTATGTCATTCTTCACCATTTTCAACCTCCCTGTAATAATTTGCAAAGAATTGTGGATTTAATTCACGTTCAAAATAATGTTTTCTGTTTATCCAGATAAAACCATCCCCTTTGGAGATGACTGCAACATCGATGGGTCCGGCAACCGTTTCCGCATCCATCGACATTTTTCTCTTAAAAGAGGTTAGGTTCACAAGCGATTCCTCCATAGCAGCGAGTTCATCCTTGGGAAGTGCAGAAACAACATGTATAACGGGATTTACATAATTTATTCTTCGATAATTCCTCAATTCTTCTTTATGCCGATCGAACAGTTCGCTGCCTACCCCCTTCAGTTTCTCCTTCAATTTCCTCTTCTCATTGGCATCTAATTTCTCGATGCTGTCAATAACATCTTCCGGATATTTTTCAAATATTTGGGATAAGTATTCTTCGATAGCCACCTCATAACCGGGTTCAACACCTTCCATGAAAGTCGCTACCATTTCACTCTGGGCAAATGGAACAATTGTCGCATCATTCTCAAAAACAATTTCAAAATATTTATCCTTCTTCCACTTTAAATGATTATTTACTATTACTTCAATCAAAAATGATTGGATGGACGGGAATATATCTTTCTCGCCAAAACCAGCAATCACCACTCCCGACATGTTTGGTGGATCAACATCTTCCAGAAACTTCACAAACAAATTTGCAGCGATTTCTGTTAGTCGTCTGGAAAGATGTTTAGTTAAAGACAAATTTTCAAATACATCTTTTTTAGCTTTGTTAATAGCATTTTCATATCTATCTATCAAATCTTTGGCATGGTTTTCAGGAATTGTGGAGGGCGATTCTGCCTTATTCCACCTATCGTGGTGATCTTCTATGATTTCAGACGCTATTTCATTGATCTCCTCAGCTGTAACCACATCCTGCTCACTAGTGGTTTCGTTTACTATTTGTACGATTTCATGCCGGATGAGCGAAAAATAACTATAAACATTATTTTCAAAATACTTTTCTTGTTCGGATTCAGGGATTAATCGCTTTTCCCTGCTTAAAAAGTTTATAAAATCATCAGCATATTCTTTTAAAGTGTCAAACTTTTCTATGTCCAATTCACCCCTATAGGTTTTAATCAGGGTCTCTCAAGGAATTCCCATGAAAGTAGCGTTGCCATAGATCATTACGCCGACGGGACGATACTTGGATAAACTGAAAATCTTATTAGCTGAAGTAAAGATTTTCCCCTCGCGCAATGTAACAGCACTATCTGCTGCAATTGCGATCGCTTCTTTGTTCATTATTGCTATTTCAGCAGTCATATCGGCTCCTTTTTTTGCAGCAGTGCACTCAAACCGGATCACCCATGGCAAAAATAAAAAAGACGATCTCAGAAGAGATCGCCAAGAGTGACCTTGAACGCGCCCAGACTTCCGCCGTAGTTTCCGGCAGTGATCTTCTTGACGCCCGGCACCTTCACAGCAGCCTCGATTCCGGCTTTGGTCGCGGCGGTCACGGCGTCGAGATCAACACCATTGATCACGAGTTCATACACAGCATTGACATCGGCAGGAATGCTCGTATCTTCGACCTTGTCTTTGAGCGTCGGAGCAAACCTCTGGTTCGTTGTTGCCGTCATAAACGTGTACGTGTCAGCGCCAGGCTTCGAGCCACTTGCAACGATCCCACCAGGGAACGGCGTGATCGATCCTCTGCATTGCAGGACTGCCTCTACCGCTTTCTCTGCTGCCTCAAGCCCGTTTGCCTGAGTGTCTGCAAGGATGAAGAAGTTACCACCTGCAACACCATCAACTGCACCGATTCCGTGCTCTATGATGAAGTCGCCTTCCATCATAGGGATCGCGTACGCCTTGCGCCCGCCGACCTCAAGTTCGGACTCATAGCCATCCGCAAAGAACTTCAGCTTGAACCCGGTGTCGAACTGCTTCTCCGCATCAGGAAGCCCGTTCCACACAGCAGTCGTTGGTGCTGTGAGCACACACTGACTGATCCGATTCAGCAACTGTTCCTCAAGCGCCTTATACCCAAATGTGCATATCTGGATGTAGACGCCGGGACGTCCGTCCGGTGTCTCGCTGCCATCGACAACGCACTCAATTCCAGCCTCTGCCGGGCACAGGATTACAGATGTCCCGAATCCTGTCGCTTCCGTTGCAGCAACCATTGCCCAGTGCTCGCTCGCGCCAGTAATCAGCACCCGTGCCACCTTGATACCAAATGCCTCTGCATAAGTATCTTCGATTTCAACTCCGTTTAATTCCATAGAAATACCTCTACGGTGTCATCAGTGGGATACTACTAAAAGTTTTACATGAGCCGGGGTATCACTCAACCGCCGCGTAATAGTACTCACCGCTCGCTTTCTGCTCCCTGTCAAGCCTGGAACCCGGTTTGTTGATTCGCGGTCGTTTCGTCTCCTCGTCACGCCTGAATGTGATATCCAGATTCTTGAGGAACCGGTTCATACCCTCGCGCAGACCAAACGGTCCGAAGACCTCGCCATGCACGGCAGGCTCCCCTTCGAACACGAGCAGCCGGTCGCTTAAGAGATCGACCATGTAGATGTCGTGATCGATCACGATCGCTGTTGCATGTTTGTTCTCGGCAAATCTTCGTATGGCCGAGCACGCAGATACCCGCTGCTCAACATCGAGGTGCGCGGACGGCTCGTCCAGCACGTACAGATCGGCGTCCCTGGAGAGACACGCAGCGATCGCAACCCGCTGGAGTTCGCCGCCGCTTAAGTCTGCTATCTCCCGCTCCATCAGGTATTTGAGCTGGAGCGGGTTTGTGATGCTGGTCTCGTAGTAACTGGTATCGACGTAACGCGTGATACTCCGCAGGAAATCGTGGACCCGGACAAACGAATCCGGTTTTATGTACTGCGGTTTGTAGGAAATCTTGATATCTGTGGATACTTTTCCGGTTGTCGGCTCTTCCACTCCTGCAAGCAGTTTTGCAAACGTGCTCTTCCCAATCCCGTTCGGACCGACCGCTCCGACGACCTCTCCCGCCCGCAACTCGCCGGCAGCCACTGAAAGCGAAAAGCCGCCGTCGTACGTCTTTGTAAACTCAGGAAACTCGAATAGCACAGGGACGTCTTTTAAGGATCGCGGCGCATGTACCTCGAAATCGATCGAGTCTGGTCTGATTCGTACATTCTCCTCCGGCAAAAATCCGCGGAGATACTGGTTGACCGCCTGCCGAACTCCCTTCACATGCGTGATCACGCCAAACCCGCCTGGCTCGCCGTATCCGATGTGCGCCACATCTGCAAGCAGATCGAGGATCGCAAGATCATGCTCGACCACCAGTACCGCGCTCTCGTCCGCAAGTTTTCGGATCATGATTGCTGCACGAATGCGCTGGTAGATGTCAAGATACGGGCTTATCTCATCGAAAAAATAGAAATCAGCATCTTTGGCCGCACATGCAGCGATCGCAACCCTCTGAAGCTCGCCGCCGCTGAGATCACCGAGATTCCGGTTAAGGATATGTCCGATCTCGAGTTCTGCAATCAGGTGCTCAAGTTCGCCACGTTCATCCACTTTCTCGAGTAATTCCGACACCTTGCCGCTGAATACCTCGGGAAGCCGGTCCACGTACTGTGGTTTCTGGGACAATCGTATTTCATTTTTGGATATCTTCCTGAGATAGTCTTGCATCGCAGAACCGGAATAATACTTAAAAATGTCCTCCCAGTCCGCATCAGCATCGAGATTTGGCAATAAATTTCCGGAAAGGATCTGGACTGCGGTCGTCTTCCCGATCCCGTTTGGTCCAAGGATGCCTACCGCCTTCCCGTACTGCGGCAGCGGCAGCCCGAAGAGCACAAATCCGTTTTCGCCGTACCGGTGTGTCGGCTCTGTCAGGGACGCGGGGAGTGATATGATGTGTATCGCCTCAAACGGGCATTTGTTGATGCAGATGCCGCAACCGATGCAGAGTTCCTCGGAGATGACGGGCTTCTTCCCTTCCTCAATCACGATGGTTTCGTCACCTGTCCGCACGCGTGGACAGTATTTGATGCACTCGTGCGAGCACGTATCTGGCTGGCATCGATCCTTGTTCAGTATCGCAATTCTCATTATGTGTCTCTGTATTCGATCCGGAGTGGTAAAAATGTATGGCGGTTGGGGTGCTTGCGACCGCGCGTTGGGATTGTGTGGTGCAGGTCATCGCGGGGATTCGCGGGTATTTGCGATTCGGAAATCGAAACACCGATCGCAACTCGGGCAGCGAATCCTTTACAACACACAGCGTGATCAGAGCCTTGTGCTGACGTGTCGAAAGCTTTTTAAAACCTCAAAATCCGAGACTCGTAATCATAAATCCGAGGAAGGTGAAACGAATGAATAAAAAAATACCGGTATCGATATGTCTTTCAGTGCTACTGACTATGGTTCTAACTACCTTCGCCAGTGCTGATGAGGTGAAGCTCATGCCAGACGACGGCGCGGAAGGTGACGGTTTCCATATCCGTATCTATCTCGGGCGACTATGCCATTGTGGGTGCTCCTTATGATGACGACAACAATGACACTTCGGGCTCTGCTTATATCTTCAAGCGCGACGGAACAATATGGAGCCAGCAAGCAAAGATCATAGCAAGTGACGGCACGGCATGGGATTATTTCGGCAATTCCGTCTCCATCTCAGGCGACTATGCCATTGTGGGTGCATTTGGGGGTGACGAGCACGACCCATCTGGCTCTGCCTATGTATTCAAGCGCGACGGAACAATATGGAGCCAGCAAGCAAAGATCGCGCCAAGCGACGGTGCAGCAGGTGACCTTTTCGGCATATCCGTATCTATCTCAGATGACTATGTCATCGCGGGCGCAATACATGATTGTGACATCAGTGATTATTCAGGTTCTGCATACATCTGGAGGCGTGACGAAACAACATGGAGTCAGCAAGCAAAGATCACGCCAAGCGACGGCGCGGCGTATGA
>QMVM01000043.1 GCA_003661105.1 Methanosarcinales archaeon
ATCGGAAGACTTCATGGTATACTCCATAAGCCTGCCACAGAATCGTAAATCCGGTGCGCCACTATCGCCTCGATTAATGTATTATGTCTGCTATGACGCATATCAGGACAAAACATATCAACAGCCCTGCAATCACGCTACTGGCCACCATAAAAAGCGCATCCTGCGTCGATAAATTGCGTGAGTGCTTGACTGCGAATACCCATATAGCAACACTCCACAAAAAGAGGAGTAAGCTGATGATGGCGATTACATATATTATGAATTGGGGAAGCGATGCGAGGAGCGGCAGGAGTGTGTATATGATTACGGTGTTGAAGATCGCAGAAAGGATATGCGGTACGAAACCATATCCGGTAAACTCGAGCACTCGTTTGAACGACCCAACCCCTCCGATGAGGGCCGAGAGCGCATAGAATGCACCCGTACACAGGAACCACCAGATAAACGGTGCGACGAGTCCCATGACGAGCGCTGCCGCTGTTGTGTGGAAGTAATATAACAGATCAGCGATTGCCGGGATGACGGCTGTGATCAGCACGATCACGAATGGCGCCAACAGGTTCGAGTCCCTTTCGGATAGTTCAGCAAAGAACCAGTCCGGGTTTGTTATGAGAACTTTTCCGGAATATATGGATTGCAGCACCCGTGACATCAGCATTTTCCCTATAATCGTAATTACACCATGATAACTATACTGTACATGAGATATACCGCCACAGGCAAGACAACCGTGACCGTCGCGGTTCGTCTCGAGATAGCACACGCATGTTTGACCCCGAATATCCATATAACAGCACTCCACAGCAAAAAAAGGATCCCGGCTATGTCAGACGCCTTCATAAGCGGATTCTGCATCAGCGTTTGCTTCAGGAGTTGGGGCTCGATTGCAGAGAAGTCGATACCCGGATACGCAAGCCAGACCGCAGCAAGTCCGATGACCGGTGCGATGATGGCAGGGATGAAACCGTATCCCGTAAACTCTAAAATCCGTCTGAACGAGCCAACTCCCCTAAGCAGCGTCGAGAGTGCATAGAATACACCGGCATAAAGAATCCACGAGACTGACAGTATGACAAACCCCCCGATAACGCCAATTGCCACAGAGATTGCTGTAAACGGCACCGCAGCCCCGGAGGGTGGGGGTGTCGTCACACCGTTCACCGCCGCGATGTAGATGCCTGTGGTGATGGCTGCCAGAAGCACGATTGCGGCTGGTATCCTCAGGTTAGGGTCTCTTCCTGATAGTTCACCAAAGAACCGATCCGGGTTTGTCAGCGGGTTTGTCATGGTAATCGCTATCTGATTGATTGCTCTTGCGTAGGTATATGAGTTACTGCACTACTCCTGGTTCTACCAAATCCTCCGGGGAATCACGGATGAAGAGCTTTTATCGCCACGCCAAAGAAGTCCGCGATGCCGCCTCATTCATACCGGAGCGCACCAAGAGGCTTTAACCTCGACGCCTTCCATGCCGGGTACAGTCCACCGAGCAGTCCTGTCGCTACACCAAAAACCCATCCCAAGGGTAATGTAGAGAAGGCTCGACGGTGCAAACAAATAAGATATATCTTTCAAAATAATACTATTGATAATAAACCCTCCCGCAAAACTCATAGCCCCGCCGACCAGACTCCAAAAAACTCCAAGAATCACAGTCTCGAGCAGAAACATCGTCATGATCTCCTTTCTTGATGCACCGATTGCCTTCATGATCCCTATCTCCTTTGTGCGCTCCATTGTGCGCTCCATTGTGGACATGAGCATCACGTTGAGGATGCTAACACCAGCAACGACCAGCGATATCGCGCCGATCCCCATGAGAAACTTGGAGATATGACCAAAGAACTCGTTTGCCCCTTCAAGTATCACATTCATCGCCATAACCGTCACGACCTCTTCCCGTCTGTTGAACCGGTTCTCAATCTCATCTCATAGCCACATCGAGATACTGTACAGCAGATATAATCCCACAGGCACGCCAACTGTGATCAGTGCGTTCTTTGTCGAGATATTTCGTGCATGCTTGACTGCGAATATCCATATATTTGCGCTCCACAACGTGAGAAAGGTTCCGATGACCGCGGATGCCTGCATCGTTGGGTTATTCAGGAGTGTTTGCTGAAAGAGTTCCGGATTCTCAACCGAGAACTCGATTGTTGGAAGCACAGTCACCAGCACAACAAGTCCGATAATTGCCCCAAGGATCAATGGGATGAATCCGTATCCAATGAACTCGAGACACCGTTTGAACGAGCCCTCTCCACTGAAAAACATCGAGATCACATAGAATACACCGGCATACAAGAACCACATAATAAACTGCACGATGAGCCCTCCGATGGCACCGATCGCTGCACCGATTCCAGCGAATGCTGCCGCTTCTTCTGGGAGTGTGGATGTTATCGCACTTGCCGCCATCGCAGCGGATATGGCTGCAATGATGGCTGTAACCAGCACGATTGCGAATGGCGTCAACAGTTTCGTGTCTTTTGCGGACAGTTCGGCAAAGAACCTGTCCGGGTTTGTCAGAACGTTTGTCATATCAAGCACCTCTTTTATACGGACCGACCTTTTGATCGACCTGTGTGAACTTACGTAAGTGTGCAGAGATACTTAAATCTTTCGATTGATCGGAATACTCCGTAGTATAATTCAGGATCCTGCCATAGAATCGTAAATCAGGTGCGCCACTTGTCGCCCTGATTAATTCACTATGTCTGACAGAGTGTATGCCAGACCCCATATCAGCAACCATCCCACAACTATGCTGCCGGCCACCGTGGAAAGCGCATCCCGCATCGGTATATTGCGTGCGTGCTTTACTGCGAATATCCATATAGCAACACCCCACAACACGATGAGTAAGTTGATGATGGCGATCGCATACATCGTGAATTGGGGAAGTGATGCGAGGGGCGGCAGGAGTATGGGCAGTAGCATGGCATTGAGGATCGCGGAAGGGATTTGCGGGATGAAACCATATCCTGTAAACTCGAGTACCCGTTTGAACGGACCAACCCCTCCGACGAAGGTCGAGAGCGCACAGAGTGCACCCGCACACAGGAACCACCAGATAAACGGTGCGACGAGTCCTACTGCGATCTCTGCCGCTGCTGCACCAAAACGCTAGCACATCATCGCGGCGGAAACGGCTGAGACGATGGCTACGATCAGCACGATCGCGAATGGCACCAACAGTTACGGGTCTCTTTGGGACAGTTCGACAAAGAACCGGTCCGGGTTTGTCATGGTGATCACCATCTGATTGATTGCTCTTGCGCAGGTATATGAGTTACTGCACTACCCCTGGTTCTACCAAATCCTCTGGGGAATCACGGATGAAGAGCTTTTATCGCCACGCCAAAGAAGTCCGCGATGCCGCCTCATTCATACCGGAGCGCACCAAGAGGCTTTAACCTCGACGCCTTCCATGCCGGGTACCGTCCACCGAGCAGTCCTGTCGCTACACCAAAACCTCATCCCAAGGATAATGTAGAGAAGGCTCGACGGTGCAAACAAATAAAATATATCTTTCAAAATAATACTATTGATAATAAACCCTCCCGCAAAACTCATAGCCCCTCCGACCAGACTCCCAAAATGGTCAATCCCGCCAAGAATAAGCCTGAGATTAAGAATAGAATTATAGTAGCATTGTTCTGTAGAATTGCAAGGGTTGTTGGACTGTCTTCTAAGATAAGTGTATTTTCAAGCGAGCTAAAAACATCTAAGTTAGATGGGTTTATGTTGAAGAAATGGAGTAAAAGGCATCCTGACATAAAGCCAATGAGGTAGATCATAGTTGAAAATGTAAGCAGGAATATATTGCGCTGAAAAAGGCTATTTGGCTTCCACATCTTATAAAAAGCCTCTGCCATCTGTGCATAACCATCCGCTATTCGCGCTTAGAGTTCCAACCATATTTCATATACCAGATAAACAGATAGACCCCGCTCCCCGATATCATAGCAAATGCCGCAAGTAGAAACACATCATAGGTCTCGTTGAACTTTGTAGTTAAGTAAAAAAACTCCCATATATGGCAGTGCAAAAAATAGGACACGGATCAGAAAATTAAGGATATCTATTTCATTTGTTTCTCTATCTTGTTTCCCTATACTGGATATCCACCCCATGGTTATCCCACATAATGCTCCAAGTACGATGGACAGGATGGCTACATAAGCTGGTAATTTGGCTGTAGGATAGAAGACGATGATGCCCACAATGCCAATGGTTATGAAAGTTGTCACTGCTGCAAATTTATAAAATTCCCTTGGAGTTAAGTATTGTGTCATATTGTGCCTCCTCATTTGCTAAAAAATTAAAGGGAAAATATTCCCCTTAATTGGTTACAAACCTATTCCAGCACCCACTGAAGTTCCTACGCCCGGTCCAAACGCCGTACCAAAAGCAGCACCCATTACTGTTGCATGGTACAGTCCACCAAAGACTATTACTGCCGTCGATTGCCAACTAGCGCCTTGGGATGACATATATGTAGCACCTGCCCACCAGCAATTGGCGTCGTCAACTACCGCGCCTGGCAACATCGCAACACTCATCAGTGCTATCACTGAGAGCAGGGTCAATGCAGCCACAGTCCGATCTTCTTTCGTTATATGTCTCATCTTCTGTTGATACCTCTTTGTTGTCCTTGTCAACTGCTACATTTCATACGTGAAAAGGGTAAAATTGTGATAAGGTAGCTATATTTAATACTATATAAATATTTCGTTCGATCGATCTTCACAGGAATCTTATATCTGAAAGCCTCCATGTTGCTCCCGCCGATCAACTCGAACCGAAGAACGTGCGTACCATCCGACGCACCTTCTTCTGCTTTGATCTCGTAGACGAAACTGGCGTGGTCAGATGGTCCGATAGCTCTACTGAGGTGTGGGCACCGCTTGTTACTGCGATCGCACTATCCGTATCGTGCCCAAGAGATATACTTGCAATGTACGTTCATGTCAAACGCCCCCATTTAGCGTTGCATAATAGAATTGCAAATCCAATACCTGATATGCGCACAATCATTTGTCTTGCCCTCCACGTGATTCACTGGTATCGGATCAGTTTTGGTTCTGTGAACTTCCGGGATTTTCGTATGTGAACAATTCCTCAATTGTCACACCGAAGAAGTCCGCGAGTTTGAATGCGAGTTCGAGCGATGGATTGTACCGCTGCTTCTCGATTGCGTTTATAGTCTGGCGGGTTACGCCAAGTTTTTCAGCGAGATTCTCCTGGGTCAGGTCATGCATCGCCCGGAAGACCTTGAGTCTGTTCTTCATGACACCCCTCGCCGGATGTAGTAGAGGCGGGACGCAACAAATGTGAACATCCCGACGATGAATATCAGTTCGAGAACATCACGGACATATATAATATCCGGGAAATAGTGATGTACATACATCAAGATCGCCATGACGCCTATCACAGCCCAGAATGCATTAAAACCTGCTTTTTCATTAATTCTCAGATACATCTCATCCGCTGGAATCTCCGTCTTGCGTTTGGTCGCCCAGTAGATGCCGATAAAGACCAGCATCAAGCCAGAGAATGTGATACCTGCTCCAAGAAATTCGAGACCTTCTGCCGTAAACAAGACGATTCCAAGCAGCATAATTGCAGAGCCCCAGATGAAATGTGGTTTGCTTCGTTTCAGACTCATCTCACCACCTTACATCCTCCACTCGTAATACTGCCTCGCTACAATCAGTACGATCCAGCCGCAGCAGAGTGCCAATAACAGCGTCTCATCAAAAACCCCGACTTCGAGATATCCCTTAATCAGATATGCCAGTAAAAACACCGAAAGAGCGATGAAACCAACAGTTGCACTTCTTTCGTTGAGAATCGCCCCCCTCTCATCGGTTGAGTATGCGATCCCACGCCCCCGCTGGCCTGTATTCTCGTCAATTCGCATGAAAAGAACCACGCTTATAAAGATTCCGATGGCAAGAAGAAGGCTAAATATAGATAGCGTAACATCGATCTCGAGGTATCTGAGAATACCAACAAACAGTCCTGCAATCAGAAATCCAAGCAATATCGAAGCTAATTTCCTGAATGGGTTTTCGAATATTGACCCAAAGAGTGCGTAGGCGATGGCAATCCCGGTCAGGGCACCTGCCGCGCTGGGGATGATGCTGCCGTTGTTGTTCATGGGACTTACAAACGTGTGAATGAAGAGCACGAATATGAACGCCGCAAGAGCCGTCAATACCATCGTTGTGACATTTTTCTTCTGTTTCATTGCTACATTCTCCGCCTGTAGTATACATAGAACCCGAGATAGCAGCACAGCATTAGGCAGATAAGCACCCCTACACCGTCACCGACCTCTTCTCCACTCATCGCACCGATTACCGGGTGGTGATAGCGGTTCAGCAGCCAGAATATCAGCAGTCCGACCGCAGTCAATCTGAATGCGGTGCTCGTTGCCCTTCTATATATCTCCATTGTCCGTTCGTCGAATGACCCGGCCCTATATCGTCGTTTCGCGCTGAAGAGTATGATCATCGCGATGACAACGCCGATCAATCCAATGAATTCGGTTGATGTGAGCAGCTCGACGATCATGCCCCCAACTGCGAGTGCGGTCGCTGTCAAGTGCCAGATCATGAACATTCGTTTGTTGTTGGTATTATCAGGCATTTTGTAATACCTCTATGCTCTGCCATCGTCCGCATGTTCCTGCAGGTGCTACTTCGACCGCGGACATCATGATCGGCAGGATATTTGTTGCACCGCGGAGGTGGCTTGCGATTTAGTTCTGTCATCTCTTCAGATACCCCGGAATATCCCTTAGCCTGATCTTCTTCCCTGACATCAGAATCGCGTTCCGAAATATCCTTGCCGAGAGTCTGATCACCACGATGACGGAGATTGCAAGTATCAGGAGGCTTGCTGCGATCTCGTAGACCGGAATACCTGTTAGCGTGATCCGCATCAGTGTTGTCGCGGGTGCCGTATAGGGTATGTACGTCAGAACCCTTGCGATGACTGAATCCGGTGCAGCGATGATTACACCGAGCAGCATTATTGGCAAAATCCCCAGCATCGTAAATATCATCGCGCCCTGCTGCGCGTCTTTCATGGTGCTTGCTGGTGCCGCAACACATGCCATCGATCCTGCGAAGAGGAGATAACCCAAGATAAAATATGGGATTGCAAGGATCATTATCAGGGAGACTTGAATCTCCTGAAATATTGCTGCTAACGATGTTGACGATACTACCAGTATCCCCAAGCAGATCCAGACACAAATTTGCAGGAGTCCGGCAGAGCCAAACCCAATAAGCTTTCCTGTGAGAAGTTCTTCAGGAGACAGTGAGGAAAGCAGGATCTCGACTGTCTTGTTCTCCTTTTCCGCAACGATTCCCTGCATCAGATACCCCGAGGTTGTCATTATCGAGAGCATCATCAGAATTGCGACCGCATAAGGTATTAAAAACCGGACCTCCTGCTTCTCCTCAACCTCCCCATTCTCGTCTAAGGTGATCTGCTCCACCTCCGCCGGGCATCTGATCCGGTCAACCAGTGTTTCGTCCACATCCGAGTCGCGCAGAAGGTTGTCGATTAGAAACGTCTCTACCAAACCGGTCGGGGCTGAACTGAAGAATCCGCCTGTTGAGTACAGGACAACTCTTCCGGTTTCGAGATAATCTGGTGGGATTGTGATAAATGATTTTATCTCGCTATTCAGAAGTGCGTTCTCCGCATCCCCGATATCTTCAAACCTGGTGAATATCCCATCCGGTTGCAGGATCCCGGTCTCGTCCACAAAACCAATGTTTCGCGGGGAATCGGTGGCTATCTGCATGACGTAGCCTGAAGTGAACATCACTGGCAGGAGGATTACTAACGGCAGGATCAAAGTCAGGATGAAACCCTTCGTCTTAACAGTCGCCAGAAACTCATGTTTTGCGACGACGAGTGTTTTACGCAACATTCGCCACCTCAATGAAGATCTCGTTTAACGACGGCGATTTCATCTCAAATCTTCTCAGTTTTACAGATTCCATCAGATTCCTGAGAACATCCTGCGGGTCAGTTCCCCTTTCCAGGTCCAGTTCAGCGTATCTTCCATAATCCTCAATCCCTGTTACGCCGTCGATTGGTTTCAGGTCGCCCTCGTACTCCACAACCATGACCGGGGATTCCCTGTAACCGGCTTTTATCTGGTCGAGTGTGCCGTAGAGCACTTTTTCACCATGGTTGATCATCAGAATCCGGTCGCACATCCGCTCTGCCTGATCCATCTGGTGCGTGCTCAGTATGATCGTCTTCCCATCGCGCTTCAAATCGAGCATGATATCCTTCACAATCTTCGTATTGACCGGATCGAGTCCGGAGAATGGCTCATCCAGAATCAGGATGTCGGGGTCATGGATGAATGCGGAAGCGAGCTGGATCTTCTGTTGCATCCCCTTGCTCAGGTCGCTCACCCGCCTCTTTCTGTAATCGATGAGGTCGACCTTCTCCAGCCAGAAATCGATCCGGTCATCGGGTTTTTTGACGTTTTTGAGATTTGCAAAGTACTTCAGGCATTCAAAAACTGTTATTTTCTGGTAAAGCCCCCTCTCTTCCGGAAGGTAACCAATCCTCTCCTTGAAAGCCTCATCAAACACTTTTCCAAACATTTTCACAGACCCATGATCGGATTTAATGATGTCAAGGATTATCCTTATCATCGTGGTCTTTCCCGCTCCGTTCGGTCCGAGTAATCCGAATATCTCCCCACTTTCGATATGGAAACTGAGATCATCAAGAATTGTCTTCGTGCCAAAGCTCTTTGTCAGGTGCAGAACCTCCAGAACCGGTTCATCCGTTTGCCCCACCTGCGCACCCGCGATTACAGCCGCTGCTGTCTGCCAGATCGTGAACATTCTCTTGTTGTTTGTGTTACCGGGCATTTTGTAATGTTCCTGTGTCTTTATGTAAAGTATTAGTTACAATTAAGATATAAAGCGTTCTACCAACCACCGGATAACGACTTTACTTCAGACTATGGCATACAAAAAATGTAACTACTCAGGCACCCAAAACCACTATTGAGTGACTTCACTATGCAGGAACTATCCGGGACATGGGGCATACTGCAACCAACAGGGAATTTAAACGCAGAGTACGTAGAGGGGCGCAGAGGGAAAATAAACGGTTAAGTGCTCCGCGTTCCATGATTATGTAGAGGGGATAAAAGGGTTGGATGTACGTGGCATCCTGCTATTCGGGTCGGTTGCCAGAAATGATGCGAAAGAGCACAGTGATGTGGATATGCTCGTGATCGCATCCGGACTGCCGGATATAAAGGAAAGATATGGATTTATAACCATCAAAAAACCCTCCAGAATCGAGGATATCTGGATGACTCCGGATGAACTTATCGAGATGGTCGATGCCAAGACCGGGTTTGTGGTGGATGCGCTGCTTGAGGGGAAGATCTTACTGGACGATGGGACGATCAACGATGCGAGAAGTCGGTTGGTGGATTCTTTGAAGCGATTGAATGCAAAGAAGTTGAAACACGGCTGGTTTATACCGGGGGACAATCTGCGAGCAATAATGTCTTTTGATTGAATGTGGGGCGGATAACGAAGTATATGGTGGCTTAATACACCGCTAACGCTTTTTGATGTGTGTAATCACGTTGCCACTGGATTTGGCAATAACAATAAATATGCCATACCACAAATAACAACCTTATGAAGACGATTACTGCAACAGTTCCTGATCGCTCTGGTCTGGAGTTTGAGTATCTACTCAAGATTGGTGCATATCATAATGAGGGGGAAGTGCTAAAAGACGCACTCCGGCAACTCCTCCTCTCCAGACCCGGATATCGTATCGATATCGCGGTCAAATTGTATGCCGACGATAAAATTTCACTGGGCAAGGCTGCCGAACTTGCCGGAATATCTTTTGATGAGATGAAAGAGGTTTTGATGCAACGTGGCATCAAACCCAAACTCGGTACCAGAACGATCTCGGAAGCACTGGATGAAATAGATGTACTAAAGGATATATGATGAATATTATCCTCAACACCACCGTTCTATCGAATTTTGCATCGGTAGGTGAATTAGATCTGATTAAAAGATTGTTTGGGGTGGTGTATACGACTCATGAAGTACATGAAGAGATTTTACGAGGAATATCCCGAGGATATCAGTATCTTGAAGATGTCGATCACGAAATGTCTTTTGATGAGACTGGCTGGTTGCGGGTCGTTGCAATACGCTCACCTACGGAACATCAGTCGATGAACGATCTTTTGAAGCGTCTCGGGATGGGTGAGTCGTCCTGCATCGCGATAGCAAAAAGCCGCACAATGATTTTTATGAGTGATGATCGAATTGCAAGACGTATCGCAAATGAGATGGGCGTCTCAATATCAGGAACCATTGGGATACTGGTGAGATGTGTGAATAAAGATATAATATCTTTTTTGGAAGGAACTAGTATTCTTATAGAAATGATACAGAAAGGATATATGTCGCCGGTTGATAGTCTGGAAGCGATTGCATCTCCTGACTGATGGATTGCAGAGTCACTTTGGTGATAGTGACGTTTTTTCAAACGTCAAAAAGATCAGAGTTTCGGGCACAACACCCAATACCTTGGCAGGCATATATGGAAACATGTCGTTACACACCAACCAGCATCCTCACGAGATCACTCCCGACTTTCATCCCATGCAACCTCCTGCCGCGGGCATCTCGTCAAACGCTGAGACCGAATCAGTCCCGTGTCCATGAATCGCACTCAGATTGCCAGATATCTTTGCGAAGTAAGCCCAAAGCTCGTGTTATATGTAGTTATAGCTGCAATTATGAATTTTATATTGTGGTC
>QMVM01000044.1 GCA_003661105.1 Methanosarcinales archaeon
ATAGAGGATGTGCTTCTGAAGAGCCGGATGAGGGAAATCTTCAAGTCCGGTTCTGTGAGGGGGCGCATAGTAACCTCGGGGCTATTACCCCGGAAAGAGGTGCGCTATGTGCCCTACTCGACAAAAGGGGTGACTGTTTTGCGCGAAAGATGCGCATCAGCACATCCACACAACTGGTAACCTCACGCCGTCCGGTCCGGTTTCCGCTCAAACTCCCCCATCATTAGCAGTTGCAGCGAGCTTGATCCTGTTATCGAAGTGAGTGCTGTTTCTTTCGATAATCGCGTGTATCTGCCCGGATAGCCGATCTGAAACCGAAACCGAACCGCGCTGCGTGTACGGGGTGGACACGCTTTCTCTCATGGGTTATTCCAGCAGACATACCCTCGTCACAAGTATCCTTGTGAAACGTTGACTGCTTCAGCTTACCTTTGATCGACACGGTCTGAAAATCCAGTGCCGATCAAGGATATGTTCAATCAGCAAACCAGCGATACCGCAACCTTGATATACACCTCTCCCGATGTCGTCAGAAGAGGCGTTTATTTGACCGAATTTGATATACACGTTGGCTACATACACATCAAAAATCCGATCGCGCTTGCACCGATGGCAGGCATAACAAACATAGATTTTGTCAGGGATTACGCAATGAGCGCGGGGCTTGCCGTGATCGGCGGATACAACCTGGACGATGCGACAAACGAAGCAGCAAAGAGCATTAACGAGCGCGGGCGTGCTGAATTTGTGACACCTGAGCCGATCGAACACCTGCGAGGCGAACTCGATCGCTTGAATGGAATGGATGACCCCCCCACAATCGCACTCAACGTCAGAAGTACGGAAATTACACCGCTAATGGATGCAGCGCTTCTTGCAAAAGAATATGATGCGATCCTTGAGATCGATTGCCATTGCAGACAGCCGGAGATGGTAGATATCGGAGTGGGCGAACCTCTTCTTCACGATTTGCAGAAACTCGGATCGATCATCTCGAAGATTAAGAAGACCGGGGTTGTCCTTTCTGTAAAGACCAGATCCGGAATCGTTGACGACCATGAACTTGCAGCGGCGATTGAGGATGCCGGCGCGGATATGATCCACATCGATGCTATGGAACCAGGATTCGGCGTTGACTATAATGCGATCAAGGCGGTAAGAAATGCCACCAACCTCTTCATCATAGGCAACAATTCAGTCACGGATTTCAGAAGCGCAAAGGATATGTTCGGATACGGTTCCGATATGGTCTCGCTTGCACGAGCCGTGCCCAAGATTCCGGGAGTGATAGATGATCTTGTCCGCTCTGTCACCATCTTTCAGGAGCAGACTGGCTGGTATAATGCGCCAAAGCACATCTGCAGCGGTGGCGACGATCGAGCACTCACGTTCTGCTGCCTGCCTGTCAAGCGGTGTGCCCTTATGCGGGTGCTCCGCAGGTACGGGATGACCCCACAGGAGTTTGCAGACTTAAAAGTCAAACTCTCACGCGGGACACCGCTCGAACTCGGAGATAATACCTGCTTCGGGACGCTGATATGGTGCTGCAAACTCACAAAACCGTGCTTCATGCGGGACGCTGTACTTGGTCAGATCGGCATTTCAGGAGCCCAGTACATGAAACTCAAGAAACGCCTCTCCGAAAGTATTTTAGAGCACCTCGAAGAACTTCCGATCTCATCCGCCGCGAACGATTAGCACCGGAATGGTGGACGTGTGGACGACCTTGGTGGCAACGCTTCCGACAAGGATTCGATCAAGCCCGGTCTTGCCAAGAGTCCCCATCACTATCAGATCGATCTCGTGCTCCTTTGCATATAAAACGATCTCACTCGCAGGATGCCCTTCCAGAATGCTGCACTCGACAGATACGCCGGATTCTGTACCCTGATCAGCCACATGCTTCAGAGACTCGTTACCTTCTGCGCGTATCAGTTCGTACATGCTCTCCCACGCAGCATCCATCGGCAGTGTTGCAAATGCTCCTGCATCGAGGACGTATACCGCGTGAACCTCTGCTTCTGCGATGCGGGCAAGTTCGATGCCATAGTCAACCGCCTTTTTGGTGTTCTCTGAGCCGTCGGTCGCGATCAGGATATTTTTGTATAATTCACTCTCCATAAGCTCATCTCATTTACCAGTTGCCACAAAACGAGATAAGGTTTTGTGTTGAGGCGCGGGGTAGCATTTAATGATCCGGAGGGTGGAGAAGTCGGGCCACAAGCGTTTAAGGAGTTGCGGGGCGTAGTTGAGTACGGATATTTCCGGAGCAAAAATGGATTATGACGTCGTTGTGGTCGGTGCCGGACCTGCCGGATGTCTGGCAGCGAAGTACGCAGCAAAAAACGGAGCGAAAACACTAATCATTGAGGAACACGCATCCATCGGGTCGCCTGTGCAATGCGCAGGTCTGCTGAGTACGCGCGCGATTAGGGAGTGCGAAGTTGTTTTGGATAGTGGATTTCATCCGATCAAAGGCGCGTTTGTGTATGCGCCTGACCGGCGGCGGATCTGCATATCGGGCGGCGAGATCAAGGCGTACGTGGTCGACCGGAGAATCTTTGACCGTACGCTTGCAGAGAATGCGGTCCGGTCCGGCGCAGATATTCTTATGCGCACGCGGGCGGTCGGGATCGATATCGACATGGAGACTCGTGGGCATGGGCATGGGCATGGGCGCCGGAGGATTCTCCATGTCGCAATCGAAGGCGAACCGGACGTGATCGAAGCTGACATAGTCATCGGGGCGGACGGAGTACAGAGCCGCATCGCACAGTGGGCCGGTCTCGATACGCCAGAAACGGCTCTCTCTGGCGCACAGATAAGCACGGTCTACGACTTCGATGATCCCGAATTTGTCGAGATATTTCCAGGATCGTGCGCTCCCGGGTTTTTTGCATGGGCGATCCCGCACCATGGTAGCGCACGCATCGGGCTTGCAGTCCGACCGGGATTTGGATCGGGATCTGCATGGGCGCATCTGAAACGGCTGATCGCAGAGTACCCTGTCGTATCGGAAAAGTGCGATCCCGGAATCACAGGCATCGCGCTTGGTGGAATACCGATCAGCGTACCACAGCAAACGGCAGCCGAGGGTCTGCTGATCATTGGCGATGCAGCAGGGCAGGTCAAGCCGACATCGGGCGGAGGCGTGTATCCCGGGGCTGTGTGCGCAAAGATTGCGGGGAAGATAGCAGCAGACGCTGTTCTGGAGGGGAATACGTCTGCCGGGAGACTCTCCGAATACGATAAACTCTGGAGAGCCAGGATCGGGCGGGAGCTTGTGATCGGAAGGAGGGTTAATGAATGGATGGCGCGTCTTTCTGATTCCGAGATCAACCGATTGGTTGGGGTGCTGGATGACGATGAACTGCTGGATCTGATCACGAGATACGGAGATATGGATCATCCGTCTGTTGTCGTCCGAAAACTCTTGATGAACCGGAAGAGCATGGGTGCTTTTCTGAAGATGGCTCTTATGAGGTGAGGCTGGTCAACTTGCTGCAACTGTTCAATATTATGTGGGGGCATTGAATGGATCCCATTCCAGAAGATAATAAGAAGTCTCATCAGCATACTTCAAAGGAGTGTGCATAATGCAGGTCTTACATACAATCTGGAACGGTGATGAACTGTGCTTATGGGCTGAGGCATCCGCGCTGCCACTGACCGCCCCGCCCCGCCGCGGAAGACCGCCAAAAAATCCAAAGCCCAGGACACACCCATTTGCTCTTCCTGCCGATATACTAAGTGAGATCTCCGAAAGCACCTTCGGACAGACCCCATCTGGAATCGGGACGATGCCACTTCTCCTCCCCTCGACACAGAGAGGTCCGCTGCCATCGCCGTGGCTTGTCCGGGAGGAGGAGTGCGACCACGTGAAGGCGGCCGCACTTGCCGGATGGAATGTCGAGACGCTAATATTTGACCCGGAGGTGGCGTTTGATCTCTTACTCGATCTACCAGCAAGCCCGCCCCACGGAATCGCTTTTGGGAGTTCACTTCGGTTCTGGACCGAAGCAGCCCTATTCTCGCTTGCGCTTATCACAGAAGAACAGTTCATACCCACAATCAGAGAGAATATAGCAGTCTGGACAGCGGTGATCGCCGGGGATAATGTGGAACGGATGCGCACACTCGCAGATGTGATGCCTGCGTATTGCCGGGCACTTATCATCCAAAAGGAGGGTGGATCAGGTGCACAGGATATGCGGCCACAGCACATAATTCGGAGTTTTGTCGACCGAACCGTTGACGCATTCGTGCGCAGGAGCCTTGCGTCTGTGTCACTGATCCCGCCCCGCCGTGGTCGCCGCCCTAAAATCACTCCGATGCCGGAGCGGTTACTATCGGCACTGTCGACCGGGAATCTCGTGCTCGATGCACCGATCGAGGCTGTGGAAGCATTCTCTGGTAAATTGGAAGGATGGCTCACCGGGATCCAGCCAGCCATGCCATCTGCGCCATTTCGCACGTGTTTCAGGCTTGATGCGCCACCGGATCCTGACGAGTGGGAGTATGATGAAATGAATGGTGGCGATGGCAACTATTATGATGAGAATAGTGGTGAGGGCGAGAGTGGCGGTGAGGACGAGAGTGGCGGTGAGGGTGGCGGCGGCGGAGATGAAACTCGTGAAAGGGACCCGGGGCGGGACTGGAATAGGTGGAGTCTCGGCTTTTTCCTTCAGGCGAAGGACGACCCGAGTCTGCTGATCCCTGCGGATAAGGTATGGAAGACACGGTCGGAAACACTCACGTTTCTCAAACGAAAGTTCAAGAACCCGCAAGAGCAGTTGCTTGCCGACCTCGGGAGGGCGTCTCATACATACCCCCCAATCGAGAAGAGTTTGCAGGATGCACGCCCTGTGGGGTTTGATATGAGTGCGGGGCAGGCGTATTCCTTCCTGCGGGAGTTTGCCCCCATTCTTGAGCAGAACGGTTTCGGAGTCCTTCTACCACCATGGTGGGATAAACCGGGCGCACGGCTCGGCGTCAAATTAAAGATCAAGACACCATCCCCGGTGCAAGAAGGTGGCATCGGTTCAGGACATTTCAGCGTCAAATCGATCATGTCTTACGACTGGACGGTAGCGATCGGAGATAACACTCTTTCTATGGATGAATTCAAGCATTTAGCCAGTTTGAAGATCCCGCTTGTTCAGGTACGTGGTAAGTGGGTGGAGCTGCGGCCTGAGGATGTCGAGACCGCGATCAATTTCTTCGAAAAGAAGCATAAGGAGCGCGAGATTACGCTTGGCGAAGCGATGCGTCTCGGGCTTGGTGCGGATGATGCCAGAGATGAGATCGGGCTTCCGGTCGTGGGAGTTGAGACTGAGGGGTGGCTTAAGGAGATGTTAAGCAAATTTTCAGGCGATGAGGGCGGGAATAAGGGAGAGGTGGGTGATGGTGCGAAGATTACCCTTGTCGATCAACCCGGAGCATTCAATGGACTCCTCCGCCCGTATCAGGCAAAAGGCGTCTCGTGGCTTGCGTATCTCTGCGGATTTGGTTTTGGCGCATGTCTGGCAGATGATATGGGTCTTGGCAAGACCGTGGAGTTGATCGCATTTCTTCTACACGTTCGCGAGGAGGGGGTGAGTGAAGAAGGGAAAACCCCTGATCCGACACTCCTGATCTGTCCGATGTCGGTCGTCGGCAACTGGCGAAAGGAGGTTGAGCGGTTCGCACCATCTCTTGGGGTGATGATTCACCACGGCGCTGACCGGCTTGCTGGCAGAGCATTTGCAGAGGAGGCGGAGAAGCATGATCTCGTGATCAGCACATACGCACTGGCGCATCGTGACGAAGAGGCGTTATCGCAGGTTCACTGGCGGCATATAGTCCTTGATGAAGCACAGAACATCAAGAATCCGGCTGCCAAGCAGACGCAGGCGATAAAGAGGATCAAAGCCGATCATACGATCGCACTCACAGGAACGCCTGTCGAGAACCGGCTATCAGACCTCTGGTCGATCATGGACTTCTTAAACCGCGGATACCTCGGATCCGCACAGGGCTTTCGTAAGAGTTTCGCAATACCTATCGAGAAGTATCGAGACGATGCACGTGCAGAGGTGCTCAGGCGTATAATCCAGCCATTTGTCCTGAGGCGTCTGAAGACCGATCCCACTATCATACAGGACCTTCCTGAGAAGGTGGAGGCGAAGGTCTACCACAACCTGACGCCTGAGCAGGCATCGCTTTATGAGGCAGTGGTTGCGGAGATGCTTGATAAGCTCGAGTACGCCGACGGAATCGAGCGAAAGGGGATTGTGCTTGCAACACTTACGAAACTCAAGCAGATCTGTAACCATCCAGCGCTCTTTCTCCAGGACGGAAGCCTTTTAAAGGCGCGATCAGGAAAACTGACGCGTCTATCCGAGATGCTTGAGGAGGTGCTTTCCGAGAGTGACAAAGCGCTGATCTTCACGCAGTTTGCAGGAATGGGAGCCATGCTGCGTCATCATCTGCAGGAGCGGTTCGATTGCGAGGTGCTATTCCTGCACGGCGGGACGTCAAGGAAACAGCGGGATGAGATGGTTCAGCGGTTCCAGCAGGACGAGCACGGACCACGGCTCTTTGTTCTCTCACTCAAAGCAGGCGGGTTCGGGCTTAACCTCACAGCCGCAAACCACGTCTTCCACTTTGACCGCTGGTGGAACCCTGCTGTAGAGAACCAGGCAACAGACCGCGTCTTCCGCATCGGGCAGACAAAGAACGTCTTCGCACACAAGTTCGTCTGCATCGGAACGCTCGAAGAGCGAATAGACCGGATGTTAGAGGAGAAGAAAGCACTTGCGGACGCCATCGTCGGTTCTGGCGAGGCATGGATCACCGAACTATCTACCGACGAACTCAAGGACATCTTCACGCTGAGCCGTGATGCAGCACTTTCCGGAGGCGATTAACGATGGTGAGATGGGGCTACTGGGAATACTACAAACCGGCAAAGCCAAAAGAGGTGAAGAATGGCATAAAGGCAAAGAGCAAGCGGGGTGAGATCGGAACGACGTGGTGGTCGAAACGCTGGATTACAGTTCTTGAATCATTCAGTATGGGGACAAGACTGACCCGCGGACGCACTTATGCGAGGAAAGGGCAGGTGATCTCGATCGATGTCCTGGGCGGGATCGTCAAATCGAAGGTTCAGGGTTCTGGATCGAGACCGTACAGCGTCACAATCAGGATGGATCCGATCTCTGATGCGGACTGGGAGAAGGTGGCAGACGTGATGGCGTCAAAAGCGATATTCGCAGCCAAACTCCTGGCTGGTGAGATGCCGGCTGATATCGAGGATGCTTTTGCAGAGGCTGGAATCTCGCTCTTTCCGGTGAAGTTAAAGGATCTTGAAACCGACTGTTCGTGCCCTGACTGGGCAAACCCGTGCAAGCACATCGCAGCGGTCTATTACCTGCTGGCAGAGCGGTTCGATGAGGATCCGTTCCTCCTCTTCAAGCTGAGGGGCAGAACAAAGGAGGCTATTATCGATGCGCTCCGGAAACGGCGTGTTTCTGATGCTTCTGCGGAAGGGGCGGAGGCGGAAGAGGGCGAGGTGATAAAACCACTTGATGAATGCATGGATTCGTTCTGGGAGGCTGGTGATGCGCTCGAATCGTTCTCGATGAACCCGACCCGCCCGGAGGTGGAAGCCGCGGTTTTGAGGAGGCTTGGAGACGCTCCGTTTTTCGTAGGCAAATACAATATCGCAGCGCTGCTATCGAGGGCATACACAGTCGCAAGCGTTGCTGCGTTGCAGAGGGCGTCTGGCGAAGGAGATGGGGTGGACGGGGTTTGCGATTCGAGAGCGTGGGACTGAATATGCGGACGCATCCCGACGGTGCCGCCAGACATATTTAGTAAATTCCAAATGCCGTTCTATAAAGATCCTATCGATGCAGTGTATAAGTCGTTGGCATTGCACTGACATGTTTTGGGCAGAGGGTCAAAAAAATCTCGATCGTATTCAAGCGGTCGCATCTACACAATCCCGTTGGTGCCACAGTTCATCAAGTTCTTTGGTTGTCAATTGAGCGTTTTTTATGATTCCGCTGACCTGATCAGTCATCGACTTCCTGCTGATGCGCGTATGTGTCATCACTTCAATCGAACCCTTGTCCAACCCTGCGCTCGCCAACACATCCTAAAGTGCCGTAAGCCACTCTTGTAAGAGTATACAATTCTTTGCACCCTGCATAATTTCCTCCGCATGTTTATGTTACTGTTTGAGTTAGCTGCTGTGCACCATTATGCGCTCGGGAAAAGATCGCTTCAAAGCGTTTACAACCCCCGAATCTCAAACACACCCATCATGCCACATATAATGAAAATGCTTGGAACATCGTGGGTCACGGTTGAGGGCGGAAAAGTCGTCGATGTCGGCAAGTCCCGTATCAAGTGGTGCCCGCTCTTTGACAAGATTCACGGCACACATGGTTTCGCCGATGCTGCCCGCATTCAAAACATCTACAAAGCGTGGTTCAACGTAGCGGAGACTACCATCGTCATACATTGATATAGCTGAAGTATATGGACTTCCAAAGGGGCATATCATTGATTCGAAATTAAGTCCAACTGCAACAGGAAAATCTACAGATATTAACTTCTCGCTGGAATTATCACAACACCACACACCACCGTCAGCATATCTATAATCCTGTACGCATATGTCATCACCTCCGCTATGCTACGCATTTCATCTCGTGCCCGCGGGCATCATGACCCTATGCACACGCACACATATTCTCGTTCGCAAAAACAGTACACGATTCGCCGTTATGTCTATTCATAGAATCACATCCAAGATGTCATCCATCAAATCGACCTTCTTCTACATAAACATTATCCGAAAAACCCAGTCACCAACTTACTATGGCGTTGGTCAAAACGTATCACTGTCGATCTAAAAAACACTTTTCAGAATTGCGGCAGTTATGGCGATAATGTGAAGGGGGTGAGTTTGAAGAGATGCCATAAAAATAAGTTTTATCTCCTTTTCAATCTACCATAAACATTTTTTCTCAAATTAACGTCAAAGAAAACCACTATTTTTTCCGATTCATCTATCTTATATATCATCCGATACTTTCCAACTCTTTTCTTCCAATATTCCCTTAAATCCCCTTTTAGATTGAGTCCTGAATAAGGGTCGTTCAAAATTTCCTTAACGGCTTTTATGAGCCGTTCCTTCATATCTGCATCAAGCTTTCTTTCTCGTCTCAAAAAAGTTCTTAAAAAACGCGCTCTGTACATGCTCACCTTAATATCTCTTCAATCTCATCTGATGTGGCATCTATATAATCTCCCATTTTTAGTTCTTCCTCCCCTCTCTTTAGTCTTTTTAGTGTTGCCCCATCCATAAGCACCTCTATTGTTTCTAGAATCTGATCAATCTTCTCATGTGCGTCACGAATCTCTTCGAATATCGCAACTGGCACCTGAATCGTATCCGTCTCCATGGTAACGAATATTGTTAGAAAACATATAAGCTTTCGTGTAATGTCAATCCGATGCTTTTGAGCAGGATGGTTTTTATCAGAACAACGTCGGCGCCTGAAAGAGTTACAACCCCATAAGCTCAAACACACCCATCATGCCACATATAATGGAGATGCTTGGAACATCGCGGGTCACGGTTGAGGACGGAAAAGTCGTCGATGTCGGCAAGTCCCGTATCAAGTGGTGCCCGCTCTTTGACAAGCTTCACGACATTAAGGAGATCACAGAGGATGCGGTTTGCGCGAACATGGAGTTTCGGATCGCAGAACTCGGGATGTTTACGAAAGCTCGCAACCTCGATGTGGACGTCTTCGTGAACTTCGGCGCATCAGAGGTGCTGATGACCGGGCTTCGCGCCGGGCTGATCGATACAACGGTTACAGCCTGCGATGGCGCGGGCACGGTCATAACAGACAATCCGGCACTTGTTCAGGGCATGGGTGCGCAGATCTCGGGGCTCATCGAGACCGAGCCGATACAGGAGATCGTCGACGGGATCAGGGAGCGCGGCGGAACCGTCGTCGATCCGGATGCAGCGAGCATCGATCCTGCCACTGGTGTTTGCCATGCAGTCGAACTTGGCTACACGCGGATTGCGGTTACCGTCGTCGATCCTGCGACAGCGCTTCTAATCAGGCAGATCGAGTCCGAACTCGGCATAGAGGTGATCATTATTGCTGCGCACATCACAGCACTCTCACGGACAGAGGTGCAGGATCTTCTGGATCTGGTCGATATCGTGACCGGTTGCGCATCCAAGCACGTTCGTGATCTCGTAAAGCCGCTAGCGCAGGTCGGAACTGCGATCCCGCTCTTTGCGCTGACGCAAGCAGGAAAGGAACTCGTAATCGAGCGAGCAAAGGAGATCAAGACGCCGGTGCTGATCAACACGATGCCGCTTCCTGTGCTTCCCGAGCAGAAGCAGCCAGCTGGGTGGCGATCATACCAAACAGGTGGATTAGATGGAGATGCCATTTAAAGCACCGGTTTTTGAAGAGAAGAGTTTCAATTGCCCGCATTGCAACGCATATTCACACCAAACTTGGGAACGGATATGCACCCCCGGTAAGATGATGTATGAAGAGATCTCGGATCTAATGGTTGCGTGGTGTAGCTGTTGCCAACAATATTCTCTCTGGTTAACCGATAAAATGATTTATCCTGAAGAATCTGGCATACAAATGCCGAATCCTGATCTTCGCGATGATATCAAGGCTGATTATAACGAGGCACGATCCATCGTAAACAAATCGCCCAGAGGGGCTGCAGCACTGTTAAGATTAGGTTATATTTCAAATGAAAGCAGGACACTACTAATCAGGTATCTGCTTTA
>QMVM01000045.1 GCA_003661105.1 Methanosarcinales archaeon
CGATCTCACCGGTGTTTTGCACATGCGTGCCGCCACATGCCTGCGCATCAAATCCCACGATATCGATGATGCGTATCTCTTCCATTTCAGGGAGCTCCATCTTCAATTTCACAATCGATGGAATTTTAAGCGCCTCTTTTGCAGGAAGAATCTTTATCTCCACAGGAATCTTCTGATCGATGATCTCATTCGCCTTCTCTTCAAACGACTTGATCTGCGACCTGTCAAAGTCCTTCAGACTGAAGTCCACCCGGGTCTTTTCCTCCCCGATCTGGTTCCCTGTGATAAGCGCACCGGTCTCCTTGTTGATCACCGCAGAGAGGACGTGGCATGCAGTATGCGACCGCATGAAGAGATACCGCCGGTCCCAGTCGATCCTTCCGGTGACGAAATCGCCCACCATAAGCCCGGGATCTGAGATCTCATGGCTGACCTGATCATCCATCTTCCGCACATGGACCACCGGATACTCGTCCCCATCCCGGACCAGAACACCGAGATCGTTCGGCTGTCCGCCAGCATTGGGATAGAATGCGGTCTTATCGAGGATCACGAACCGATCATCTGTTACCGCCTCAACAGTCGCTTCAAATTCCGTCAAATAACAATCACTCAAGTATAATGCATCCATTTCGCATCACTCCGCCGGGGTGACTTGCTCTCCGACCATCGCATCCATCAACCCGAGAAACTCATCCTTCGCTCCATCAGGTATGGTCGCGCCTGCTGCGATGTTGTGCCCGCCACCCATGCCGCCAACCTTCGCTGCGCAGACTTCGAGCGCATCCGCGAGGTTAAGCCCTCTTCTTACAAGGTCCTGTGTGCCGCGTGCGGAGACCTTGGCACCTTCGTCGCTGTCTGCGAATGCGAGCATCGGCATATCCCGCTTTCTGCGGTTTGTCAAACTCATGCCTGCAACGATGCCGACGATTGTGTCCTTGATCGAACTGCCCGCATCGAAGTACTGGATGTGGTCAAGTTCGGTTATGCCACGTTCCTTGACGAAGTTGAGCCCGTCCACAAGGTTCTTTCGATGTCCCGCAAGCAGATCTTTCGCTCTTGCAAGTTCCTTATCCCGATCGCCGAGGCAGACCGCAAGACCGATATCTGCGAAGCCGTATCTGCCCGTGGCGTTTAGCAGGGTTGAGTATTCGGACGCATCCCGCATCTCGGTTCCTTCCCGCTCCCGGGTAAGCGTATAGCCCTCTGTGACCAGCCGCTGGATGTGGTACGACGACATTCGCTTCGAGATGCAGTACTGTACCAGCGATGAGACGACTTTCTGCTGTTCGCCAACGTCCAGGTCGATCCACCGCTTCCACCGCTCGCCGGATGAGTTTATGCCGATGTTTTTCAAAAACGCGATGCTTGCGCCCTCATTTCCTGTGAGGCCGGGTATATATGGATCTGAGGAGTACTGGAGCAGTTTGAACATCTGGCGGGTCTGCTTCCCAAAAAGCGAAAGATCCCTCTTATAATCGATGACGCCATGATCCGCACCATTCCTAAGGATCTCCCTGTTGCATCCGACCAGTTTCCCGGATTTCCTTGCCTGCAAGTCCCCAACAGCGCCAACGATAGCAAGATCAGCAAGATCACGGTTCTCGCCAAGCGACTGTGCAAGTATGTACGCACAGCCAGCGCCGCTAAGCTCAGTCGAGCCGTCGATGCCGAAGAGATGCGGATTTAGATGGTGGAGATGCTGGTGGTCGACCGGACGGTGGTCGACCTGGTGATGATCGGCAACAACTATCTCGATATCAAGCGGCATCTCGGATATCATTCCACTCCCGAGATCCGTAAAGATCGTCGGGACGTTCGCATCAGCCACATCTCCGAGAACCCGCCTATCCAGTTGCTTCACGCACCTGACATCATGTTCGATGTCGCACCGGTCGAGTGCGCGGGATGTGATCGCGGCGGCAGTCAAGCCATCGGCATCGAGGTGGGATACTACCTGCACCCGATCATACCTTTTGATTGCGGCAGCACACACATCAGCCCGCGCTTTCATTGTAGGATAGTCGCTCATGTTATTAGTGTCACCATCTCACACTCCAGCAGATCCATCGCCCCGCAAGACTTTGTATCATCTTCTGGTGGGTTCGAAAAACCACGGAGAAGCACAGAGAAAGACAATAACTCTCTGTGATCTCCGCGTCCTCCGTGGTTGATCTTCTTTGCCATGGCTTACTCTAGCATATCCCGGATTACCCGTCCGTACGCAGGTCTTGCGATCAGAACGCCGATTAAAACACCGACTATGGTAGTGATCGCGAACCCTTTCAGCGCGCCGAATCCCATCCAGAGTAGCGGCGACATCGCGATGATCGTTGTCGCTGCGGCGGCGAATATGATCGCAAACGCCTTGGATATGCGAGATAGATACACCTTCAGAGATGGTATCTTCCCCTCATAAAGCACTTCATCTGTGATGATCACCAGATGGTCGATTCCAGTTCCGATAACAGCGATAATTCCGGCAATAGCTGGTAGATTGAGTTGCCAGCCGATAAGCGTGGCGAACCCGAGGATCATGAAGACCTCACTTACAGAGGTTGCGATCATCGGGATTAAGATGTTCTTCTGCCTGTATCTTAAGAATATGACAAGCGCAACGGTTAGCAGTGCAAACAGACCCGCAATCAGTGACTGCTCCTTGAATAGGGTGCCGAGTGATGCTGGAACCTGCTCCGAACCAATCACACTCACCTGTACAGGAAGCGCCCCTGCACTGAGATGTACCTGCAGTTGTCTCGCCTTAGTCTCTCCTTCATCACCAGGGCCAGTGTTCGCAACCAGACCTCGAGATGGCCAATCGCCATCCACACCATATAGATCATACAGTCCGTTGAGATCACTTGCCAGCCTGGGGTTGAGTGGTGCCGAGTACACCTCATCATCATCGAGCAGCATGATCAGTTCATGCGCATCCGGGTCATCAGCAGCACCGTATTTTACCGCTGCAACTCCGAATTCTCTCGCCCCTTCGCCATTCAGCGTGAAACCGACACCCCATGACCCATCCTGCATATTTGGTATGTCAACTGCAGTGATGCGGTCACCCCACAGCACATGCTCTGAGGTATTATTCGTTGTCTGGACGCGGATCTCAAACTTTCCAGGCGTTGTAACGATATCCCGCGCTGTACTGAGATCGATTCCGGCAAGACCAACCATAAGAACATTGGATTCAACAGGGGTGATCGGAATCTCCTTAAGACCCCAGATGTTTAATTTCTCGTTTAATACCTTCTTCGTCATCTCCTGAGTCTCTTTTGTCACCTCCTCCTTAAATTCGGGCTTACCCTGAATGTCCTTCTTGATCGATCCGCCGACACCGGCGAGCAGATCGGATAATTCGATATTGGTCACCTTTGACCTGATCTCATACGTATCTCCGCCGAGATATATTACCTCACAAGTCAACTGCTTTGAGATGTATGTCCGGATCACATATTGCTTGTTTATGGCAAGTGCAACCTCGTTACCCCTTATGCGCCCATTTCCGTAACCAACCGCACTTATCGCATCCTCAACAGGTGGTTCTGCCATCCTGAATGTGATCTCTGTATCCGAGTGGTCCACAATCTCAACATCTCCAAACACATCAGAAAACTCGTTCTCGATGATCCGCACCGGATCGGCATCGATACTTGCAATCACACCATCCAGATGGAGTATCAGGGAAGTTCCGCCATCGAGATCGAGTCCGTATTGCAGACGGGATGTGAACCCTTCCTCAGAGTTGTAACCCGGATGAATTGCTATAAGCGCGATTAGCATGGCGAGAACAAATACGATTATCCTGAAGTCCTTATACAATTTCATGCTCTCCGCCTCCTTGGCCTCTGTAGATGCCATTTCAGTATTCCGGTATTAAGCATCCATGTATTCATCAGATCGGCGAACAGGCCGAATATTAACACGATCGAGATGTCGCTTATGATGCTGATCTGTGGCAACGAGGGTATAATGAGGTACGAGTACGTGGCAACAATATACATGACTATGATTGCGGCAAGCGTTGTGCAGGTCATCGTAAGTCCTGTCGCCATCGCATTCGTAACCTTGTCATCGAGATTGCCCCGCCGTTTGAGAAGCCGTGTCGTTAAAAGGATGTCACTGTCCACAGAATACCCGATCAACATCAGGAGGGCTGCGACTGTTCCAAGCGAGAGTTCGATGCCTGCAACAGCTATGAATGCGGCTGCGATCGCGATATCCGAGAATGCGGAGAGCACGACTGCAACAGAAGGCACGAATGTCCGGAATATTAAAAAGACTACCACTGCCATCAGACAGAACGATACCACAAGTGCCTTGAGTGCCTGGATCTGCAAGGATGCCCCATATATTGCGCCTGCCTGCTTGATTTCAGGAGCTGCGTACTCATAATCGGTATTAACCAGCTCAGTCAACGAATCCTGTTTATCTTCGCTCATCGGACCGAACTTGATACTCTTGCGGCTACCTGAATCCCGCACGTAGATCACAGGATAATCCGCGAATTTCTGCTGTAGCATATCCTGCGAATCATCGGTGGCAAGGGTGATGATCGTGCCGCCCTCGAACTCAAATCCGAGACGTACCGGTGAGCCTGTAGTCACATACATCCCGCCAAGAACGATCAATGCGATTGCAAGTATAATCAGCGGTGGAATTGCCAGTTGCACCGGTTTATGAGTTCTTATGTACGAATCGAACCTTGATATGAGATTTGTTAACGCCTTCGGCGTCGGCGCCTCTCCCTTTCCCGGTCTTGAGTGCGTTATCTGTTTCATTGTTTTATTGTTTCTCCTTCGAATATATTCGCGATCAGTTGCGCCACAGTGACTGCGCTTACGCTCCTGTCAAGCGTATCGGTTGCTATGATCCCTTCCACACCCGCGGCAAATATACGCAGCACGGCATTTCGGACAAGCACCGGATGGATACATGCCGCAAACACCCTCCTTGCACCGTTCTCCTTTAACAGAAGGGTTGTCTCCACGATTGTGCCCCCGGTTGAGATAATGTCGTCCAGTATAACGACGTCCCTTCCCGAAACGTCCGGTTCCTTTGTCTTTATCGAGACCTCGTCCCCGCTTATGCGCGTCTTCTCCATGTAATCGAAACCGATGCCGAGGTTCTCAGAGGTGGACCGTACGAGATCGAGCGCGCCCTCATCCGGCGCAATGATCATCGGATCGGTAAGTTCCATCGATGCGATGTACTCTCCGACCACTGGCGCGGCATTAATGCTGGTTGCAGGCGCATCAAAATACGGGAGTACGTCAGGATTGTGGATGTTTACTGTGAATACACGGTCCGCGGTGATCGCGTGAGCAAGCGCCCTGGCACTCACCGACTCCCCATCCTTGAACCGTTTGTCCTGCCTCGCATACCCGAAATACGGGATGACGACGTCGATCCGATCAGATGTATCGCAGGCATCGATAAGTTGCAGAAGCGAGATGTAATCGGAATCGGTCGGTGTTGACTGCACGATTGCGACATGGTCGCAGGAATCGACGCCGGGTACACGGAGGTATCGCTCGCCATCAGGAAATGTTGAAAATTCGGTGTCTGCAAGATGGCATCCCAGCGTACGCGCAACTCTCCCTGCCAGTACTTGGGATGAGGGTCCGGATACAATACTTATTGACGTTTTCATTCTATATTCATAGAATTGTTGATCTGTTGGCATTAATAGCTTTCGTTTGCGATGGGGCTGTCTCGCTTTGTGATGTCGATGAATTGTGTTGACCGGATGGGGCAAGTCGTGGTGACTCTACCACTCCAGCCGCCGCCTGCAGGATCACGAGCACGCCCGGGGTGGTGATATGTCTGTCGCTGATGCTGTCGCTGATCTTGATCGTTTTCATACTCGCCGTTAAGATCTCTGCTGATTACCATGCCCCCCATTCTTTTTTAGTTTCTCCGATTCTTCTTGCTCCGAAGGCGGGGGTGGATTTTTACGTCCATGAGACTCCTCGCGATACACGGATGCCTCTCCTTTGATTTTATCTGAGCAAGTTCTGCCTCAAGTTCCTTTGTTCGGCTTTTCCATTCTTCTTTGCTCTTTTCTAAGAAACGGATTCTGTTCTTGAGTTGTTTAATCAATTTTTTGGATTCAAGGCACTTTGCTTTCCGTTGATACGGCTTTTCTCGAAGAATTTAATCAGTTTTCTCGGCGGGCTTTTGTATTCCTTCCTGTTGTATTTCTCTCATCGCATCCTCCTTTTCACTGTTTATCAGTTTTTACCCCCCATGTTGATGGGGTATATATTAAAACTTTATAAAGAACAATTATTTATCGAGAGCATAAACATTTCTAAATTCGGGAGGCTGGCGTGAGGTGCATGGAGGTCGGAGGGCGTGGTTTTGAGGGGTGGGTTGTGACATGAACCCAATGAGTGCAAGATCATGGCAAGATGTGCAAAAGTAGAACCGATTAGTTTTAAGTATCATAGCAATACTGACTATAACTACATGGGACAATATGATTCGTATAGCGGGCTTACGAGGTCATTGTTAACTCACCGGAGTGAACTTGCTAAAGCACATATACAGAAGGCAGGATTTACAGCCATACATTAAATTGATTCTTTCAGTAATAATTAGGTGATATAGTGTTCTATAAATATAAAAGAATGGAACCAGGATTGGAAGAAAAAATAAAATCTTATATTGAGGAGAGGGAGAATGACTATTTATCAGAGTTTTCCTATAAAAACAAAGATGGATTAAGAAGGAAACAGAGATATATAGAGGATATTCGGACTAAATGCTCAAGAGATGCCGATCGGATTGAGCATACACGTGCTTATTCGAGATATGTTGATAAAACTCAAGCATTTTTTTTAGTGGAAAACGATCACATTACACATCGTGTTCTTCATGTCCAATTAGTTTCAAAGATCGCCCGGACCGTAGGAAGGGCCCTAAAATTAAACGAAGACTTAATTGAAGCCATTTCATTGGGACACGATATTGGTCATGTACCATTTGGCCATCTTGGTGAATCCATTCTATCTGAATTGTGTGAACAATGCGGACTCGGCAGGTTCTTGCATAATGTTCAAGGTGTTCAATTCCTTGATAAGATTGAAGATTGTGATTTAACGCTTCAAGTACTTGATGGAATTTTGTGCCATAATGGGGAGGTCCACAATCAATCACTGGAGCCCAATAGGGATAAGGATTGGGAACAATTCGATAAAGAAATAGAGGATGTCAAAAAAGGGAAAAAAGATTATGTTCCTATGACCATGGAAGGATGTGTTGTAAGATTTGCTGACACAATAGCATATTTAGGTAGGGATATTCAAGATGCGATTGAAATAGGCCTCATAAGTAGCGATTTGGAAGTCCCGAGGCGTTGCAGAGAAAATATCGGGACAAAAAATGACGAAATAATAAATACACTCATTATAGATTTAGTTGAAAATAGTTATGATCAAAATTACATTTCGTATTCAAAAGAAATTTCGGAATCCGTAGAGGCATATAAAAAATTTAATTATGAATATATTTACCATAATAAAAAATTGTTATCTGAAAAAGAGAAGATTGAAACTATGTATAAAATCCTTCACGAAAAATTTTTAAAAGATCTCAGATGTGGGGATAAAACTTCTAAAATATATCTGCATTTTACTGATATGGATTGGATTAGTAAAGAATACTTGAAAAATTCTTCACCTGTCGAACAGGTGAGAGATTATATAGCAGGCATGACCGATAGATATTTTGAACGAGTGTTCAAAGAAGTTATGCTTCCCAAAAGAGTCACAACATTCACAAGCAATGGAGGGCTGTGATACTCATGTCAAGAATATACGTAGCAGGTCCGTTATTTTCGGAAGCTGAAAAACAGTATAACGGGTATTTAAGTAAATGTCTTGAAGATATGGGTTTTGAGACATTTCTCCCGCAGCGGGATGGTTACGAGTTATCAGAATTGTTGGCAAATGGTGACTCTGAATCATTTGCTATGGGTAAAATTTTTAAGCGGGACATCAGTGAAATTCAAAAATCAGATATTATGGTTTTTGTTATGGATGGTAGAGTTCCGGATGACGGGGCATGTGTCGAGATCGGGTACGCTTATGCTATGGGGAAAGAATGTATTGGTCTAAAAACGGACCCAAGAACACTTATGTCAGACCTAGATAATCCTATGATTTTGGGTGCTCTAAAGGGCAGAGTTGCAAGAAATCTCAAAGAACTGGAAGATTTTCTTGTCTCACCTTAATTCCATTTTATCAGATTGACCACCCATTCATGCGCCTGATGTTGGTTTTGTTTTCCAAACGGTTTAGGTCATGCCACCGCTCGCTGTTGATTTGTCTGTAATGTGACAAAGTAGGATTAGGAGCCGCACCTAATCAGGTTGGACAAAATCAACTCCTGTGATGCGTTGTTTTCTTTGATTAAACGTCGTATATGCTGGAAACGGTAACCAAAATCCGCGCCGCCCTTGGTAAATGCACACTTGCCCACGCCACATCAGTCTACGTTCATCTCCACTCATGTGACCTGCATTCCGCGGATGCCGCGCAATTCATTGCGAAGTGGCACGGCTAGGGCTAATATGTATGTCGCGTTTCTTCCACTCCAAGCTTCGAATATCTAAAGACAGACGAGTCAGAACCAGAGTACCAGACAAAATGACGGCCCGAACGGGCGGAAGCTTATAATATGTAAAAATACACATCAGAAACATCACATATCTAAAGGATGGGAATAACGTGAATGCAAAGAAATACGTTTACTTCTTCGGCGACGGAAGAGCCGAAGGCAGCGCTCGAATGAAAGATCTCCTCGGATCGAAAGGGGCAAATCTCGCTGAGATGGTGAATATTGGCATCCCGGTGCCTCCCGGATTCACGATCTCCACAGAGGCATGTATACACTACTATGCAAACGATGGTGGATACCCCGACGGTCTTGAGGTGGAGATTGATGAAAATCTCGCCCGCACCGAGGGTCTAACTAAAAAACGGTTCGGCGATGCAAAGAACCCCCTCCTCCTGTCAGTGCGATCAGGTGCCGCGATCTCGATGCCGGGAATGATGGACACTGTGCTTAATATTGGCCTTACCGATGAGAGCGTGGCAGGCATTGCCATGGGAACAGGAAACGATCGGTTTGCGTACGATTCGTATCGAAGGTTCGTGCAGATGTTCGGAAACGTGGTTTTAGGGATGGAGCACAGCGATTTCGAGCAGATTCTCGAAGAGAAGAAGCAGTCCCGCGGCGTTACGATGGATACGGAACTCGACTCGGAGGATCTCAAAGAGCTCGTATCGCGATACAAGGAACTGATAGAAAAAGAGACAGGAAGAGCGTTTCCGGAGGATCCGAAAGAGCAGTTGAGGATGACGATCAATGCCGTGTTCGAGTCATGGAACACGGATCGGGCAATAACATACAGAGCTTTAAACAATATCCCGCAGGATCTTGGTACCGGTGTCAACGTGCAGATGATGGTATTTGGGAACATGGGCCCGGATTCGGGAACCGGTGTCTGTTTCACGCGGGATCCTGCAACAGGGGAGAATATGTTTTACGGCGAGTACCTGATGAATGCACAGGGCGAGGACGTGGTTGCAGGACTTCGGACTCCGGAGACCCTTGACCAGTTAGAGGTGGAGATGCCGGAGATCTACGGGGAACTGGCTGCCATACGCAAGAAACTGGAGAAGCATTACCGCGATGTGCAGGATATGGAGTTTACCATCGAATCGGGCACGCTTTACATGCTACAGACGAGAACCGGAAAGCGGACTGCGCAGGCTGCCGTGAAGACCGCTGTAGATATGGTAGCTGAGGGGTTGATCGATAAGGAGACTGCTATACTCCGCGTTGATCCGGATCAGCTCGACCAGCTTCTGCACCCGATGATCGATCCGAAAGCAACTGTTGATGTGCTCGTAAAGGGACTGGCAGCATCACCGGGTGCGGCAGTCGGGAAAGTGGTCTTCTCATCCCACCATGCAATGGAACTGGCTGAAAGAGGTGAAAAGGCGATTCTGGTGCGGCTTGAGACGTCTCCGGACGATGTCGGCGGGATGGCTGCCTCACAGGGAATATTAACAGCACGCGGCGGGATGACGAGCCATGCCGCAATCGTTGGACGTGGCATGGGCAAGTGCTGTGTCGTCGGATGCAACGAGCTCGATGTAGATGGGGAAGCAAAACGGTTCACGGTTGGCGATACCGTGGTCAACGAGGGAGACTATATCACGCTTGATGGAACGAAAGGTGACGTCATTCTCGGCGTAACTGATCTCGTCGAGCCAGAGATGACCGGCGACTTTGGGACGTTGATGGACTGGGCTTCCCGCGCAAAGAGACTTGGGGTGCGCACGAATGCGGATACCCCACACGATAGTGAGGTTGCAAGGAACTTTGGCGCGGAAGGAATTGGACTGTGCCGGACAGAGCACATGTTCTTTGGCGAAGAGCGGCTGCCGATCGTGCAGCAGATGATCCTTGCATGCGATGAGGCGTCGAGAAGGGTTGCGCTTGATAAACTGATGCCGATGCAGAAAGAGGATTTCAAAGGTATATTTGAGGTCATGAAGGATCTTCCAGTGACCATACGGCTGCTGGATCCGCCTCTGCATGAGTTTCTCCCAAAAACGGAGGAAGATGTAATAGAGGCCGCATCTCGCATGGATATGAAGGTGGATGAGCTAAAGAGCATCATCCAGAACCTGCACGAGGTGAATCCCATGCTTGGGCACCGCGGGTGCAGACTTGGCATCACATATCCTGAAATATACGAGATGCAGGTGCAGGCGATCTTCGAAGCGGCTTGTGAACTGGC
>QMVM01000046.1 GCA_003661105.1 Methanosarcinales archaeon
CCCTCGCAGGAATTGATACCAAGGCACTGCGAGTCGCAGAAGAGAACAAGATCCGGGTTTGGGATCGCGATGATGTGAATTTCCTTATGAAACTCTGTGGTAAATTCCCTATTTTACTTTGAAGCTATAGCCATTCCACCGCCGGACTACGAGTCTAAAGCATCCCCAACCTTGCATTGGATATCCATACTCGCGAAAGTTATTCTGTTTAGTACGTCGCGGCGCAAATTTACCCAAACCATTAAGCAGCCGAAACTTTGCCTCTGTAAGTCCATTTCCTCGTCGCCTTTTCCAAAAAGATTGGCATCCATCATACCAGGAGCAATTCCTTCTGTTACCACTTCCCTGTGCACCGCTTCTGTGATTACGATCTGACCGTACATGGATCGAAGAAGATGGAGCTGCTTGATCGTTCCAAAATGGATGAGCGGGGTGGAATCGCTTACAGTGATCATCCAATATCTTCTTCGAGCTCTTCCATTCCGTATCTCAGATATACGCCCCTCCCACCAAGCTCTTCAAGAGTTTTTCGCATGGGGGCGTCCATTATGGCAGCAGCTTCCCGCAGGATTATAGGCGGAATCTTTGTCCTGTAGGGCATTGCGCATATTAAATCACCCATTCACTACACAACAGTTCGGCTTGTTCTAATACATTCTGACTCGCTTTTTGGGAGGCAAGTTGCAAAATCCCATTGCAGATCAATCTACTTATTACTGGCATATATGTCAATGATCACCTGCATGCCAGGCTAAGTGCAACCCAAAGCGTGCCGCTAGCTTTTCGTAGCGCATCTGCACATCTTCAAATGTCAGCTCTAACTTTGAATCCGCCCTTTTAGCAAACGCATCATTGATAGGTTCGCTCGGGTCAAGGAATGGATTAATACCACCCAAGTCACGGGAGAGCAATTTGCGGTCAATCTCTTCCAGACCTTGCGCCAAGCCGCTGAGTGCATCCCTCCGCACACAGGCATCTTCGCCTTCCAGGCGTGCGATGAGTGGCTCGACTGACATCTCACTCTTGATCCCGCCCAAAGCCTCTGCCACCGCTCTCCGCACACCGTCAGGATCGCCAGATCCCACCACAAGAGACGCTCTCGCCATCTTCAGCCGCACCGCCCCATCAGAATCGAGGGTTCACGGTGTGTGCGAGGACGAACTCCACCTCCATGAACTCGGGCAGGCGGATGCCATAGCAGATGTGGCAGGCGCATCTGCCGCGATCCACGATCTCACGCCTTCCGCTATCTTCTGCGCCAGGATCGTTGCGGGCATCTGATCCTGATGAATCGCAAAACTAGGGGACTCGGCACGGATCGCACAGAGGATCATCGAGGAGACGGGTTCGCATAGCGTGCGGATCTCCGCCACCAGACACAGGTTAATCGCAACGCGGAGGATGGAGCCGGTCAGGGTCGAGATCGATGGTGCGGAGTGGGATGGCCGCGGTCAAGACAGTGACCGATGAAGACGGCTGCATCCTTGCCATATCAGCCGAGTTTGAGGATGCGAAGACGATTGCACAGAAGTCAGGCGTGCCTGTGCGCGAGGTGATGTGCAGGATCGTGGATCGTGTATGGACCAACTTTGTTTGACCCCCGGTGACAATTGCAAAGGAGCCTTCTCACAACGGTATCACATCATTAGACATGGTGGATAGGCTTTTTTATTCTTTTAATTGCTATGTCAATAATTTTAGGATCTATCCAGAACTCTGGAGGGTTATCTCTAAAAATGACCAATATCTCGACCGCTGCCCCTACCGTCAAAATATGTCTCTCGATGCAGTCTGAAATCACGCCAATTGTCCCTCACCTTAACTCCGGCGTTCTTTGCAGTCCGTCGTCCATCCCTCTCGTTTATCAAGAGCAGATTGACATTCAGTTCTCGTGCAATCAAAATCGATTCCGCCTCACCGATGTGTATTCCATGCTGACTGCAAAATTCGCCTGCATCACCTTCCGGGTTTGCAACCTCTATCCAGTCCCCAATCGCCTTTTCTACAAGAAAAGCATCCGTCTTACCAAGAGCGATTCCTTCTGTTACCACTTCCCTGTGCACCGCTTTTGTGATTACGACCTGACCATACATGGATCGAAGAAGATCAAGTCGCTTGATCGTTCCAAAATGGATGAGCGGGGTGGAATCACTTACAGTGATCATCCAATATCCTCTTCGAGCTCTTCCATTCCGTACCTCAGATATACGCCCCTCTCACCAAGTTCCTCAAGAGTTTTTCGCACAGGGACGTTCATTATGGCAGCAGCTTCCCGCATCGTTATCTTCCCCTCTTTGTAGAGAGTTGCAGCAATCTCAACCTCATTTTTTCGTCTGTACTCCACGAGAATCTTTCTGAGCCCATCTCTTATGGCATCCGAGAGATTTGAGTAATATGTGCCTATGAGATAGTCTTCCACCTCAATCTCCAGTTCTTTCGGAAGGGTTATGGTTTTTTTAACATGCATGTTCAAGACCTCTGCTGTGTCTGATGGTTGCCTAACTTTTTGTGGGTGTCTGAGATATGGGGATGTGAATCATAAGGTTAGGGGGGTTGGCTGGCTATGAATGTTTTGGGCATGTTGTTCTTCCACACGGTTTATCATAGACCTTTGGCACCCCACCTGCGCCACCCCCGACTAAAGTCGGAGGCATCCCTTTTTTGAGCAGACTCGAACTTTGTTTTAGATATAATATTTTTATATTAAGAGGATATAGTCACTAAACCCCGGACTTAAGTCCAAGGCCTGCACATAGCGATTTCCTGCCACTCACCTTACCATTGCGCTCAAGATTAAGTTCATCAGTAACAATACCAACGAGGATATTGTAAGACTGCCATGTTGATCGCGTGAGTTTCATGCATTTGCGATGAGGTGCCATGATACTTAAAAAACGCAGATTTCACAAGTATTGATGGTGGTGTGACGCTCCCGGTATATTATTACTTGTGAGTTCCCTAACTCAATCTCTCAAAATCAAAAATTTAATATACGTCCGATTTAGACTTATATTGTGATTTGCATGTCGGGAACAGTAGCAGAAAAGATAATCAATGGGCATATTGTAGAGGGTACAAAGGCTCGAGAGGAAGAGGTTGCTTTAAAGATTGATCAGACACTTACCCAGGATGCAACAGGCACTATGGCTTGCCTACAGTTCGAAGCCATTGGCATACCAAGGGCAAGAGCTGAGCTGAGTGTCAGTTATGTTGACCATAATACACTGCAAACAGACTTTAAAAATGCTGATGACCATAGATATCTGCAATCCATAGCCAGGAAATATGGTCTGGAGTTCTCCCGCCCGGGCAATGGTATATGTCATCAACTCCATCTGGAACGGTTTGCTTGTCCCGGTAAGACACTGATTGGCTCGGATAGCCATACACCTACTGCGGGCGGTATAGGCGCATTTGCAATAGGTGCGGGCGGTCTGGATGTGGCGGTTGCCATGGCCGGTATGCCATACAGAATAAAATATCCGGATATTGTTGGTATAAAGCTTGCGGGAAAACTTCCGAACTGGGTCTCAGCAAAAGACGTTATACTGGAGGTTCTTCGCAGGATAGATGTAAAAGGCGGTGTGGGCAAGGTACTTGAGTACTTTGGTCCGGGAGTTAAGACCCTTAGCGTGCCTGAAAGGGCAACAATAACTAATATGGGCACAGAAACGGGAGCAACGACAAGCGTATTTCCAAGTGACCAGGAGACAAAAGCGTTCATGGAGGCACAGGAACGTGGCGAGCAATGGGTGTCATTAGAAGCGGATGCTGATGCGGAATACGATGAAATCATAGAGCTTAACTTAAGCGAAGTAGAGCCACTGGCAGCTCTTCCTCATAGTCCTGGAAAGGTCAAGCCGGTGAGTGAGATTGCCGGGATAGAAGTGCAGCAAGTAGCAATTGGTTCCTGTACTAACTCCTCTCTACGCGACCTTAAAATCGCAGCAAATATTCTAAACGGGCATACCATCGCAGATGGCCTACATCTCACCATAAATCCCGGTTCACGGCAAGTGGTGGAGCACCTCATTGAAAGTGGTGAGATGCGTTATCTCATAGCAGCAGGTGCAAGAATTCTTGAGAATACCTGCGGTCCATGCATAGGCATGGGCGCCGCACCGCCATCTCAGGCTATATCCGTACGAACATTCAACAGAAACTTTGAGGGGCGGAGTGGAACAAAAGATGCAGATGTATTCCTCACAAGCCCGGAAGTAGCAGCAGCCACTGCAATCAAAGGCGTTCTCACAGATCCAAGAGATTTAGGCGATTATCCGAAGATAGAGATGCCTCTGCGTTTTATCATCAATGACAACATGTTTATACGTCCACTTCCACCGGATGAGTCTGCTAGAGTTATGATTACAAGGGGCCCAAACATCAAGCCACTGCCTGATTTCATGCCACTGCCAGACACGCTGGAGGGTGAAGTGCTCCTCAAGGTTGGTGATAACATCACCACAGACCACATAATGCCCGCGGGCGCGAGAATCCTACCGTTAAGGAGCAACATACCTGAGATCTCAAAGTATGTTTTTGAGGCGATTGACCCTCTGTTCCCCTCACGGGCTTTAGAGAGTGGCGGTGGATTCATAATAGGTGGTGAGAACTACGGTCAGGGGTCGAGCAGAGAGCATGCTGCACTTGCGCCTAAGTATTTGGGCGTTAAGGCGGTCATTGTCAAGTCTTTCGCACGCATCCATTTAGCAAACTTGATAAACTTCGGAATAGTGCCTCTGACGTTTAAAGATCCCGCAGATTACGATTCGATGGATATGGGGGATAAGTTAGAGGTGATTATAGGTGATTTGCGCGACGATGTTAGACTCAGAAACCGGACAAAAGATACTGTGATGGAACTTACACACTCACTTTCACAACTAGATGCCGAGATATTGAAGACCGGGGGTAAATTGCCCTGGGTAAAGGTAAAGGTGAGGGTTGGAAAATAACAGGAAAGATAGGTGATATAAATGGCACAACGAGGTATAAGAGAATATGATGCCAAGCGGATCTTGGCTAAACATATGAGAAGGTTATCCAAGGGAACGTTTAAATACCGTGGCAGAGTCGCTCTGGTCACACCGGATATGAGCATAGAAGCGATAGCAAAGAGGCAGCATTGGGTGAAGACCGAAAAACTGACGGTAAAACCCGATCAACTATTCGGAAAGAGGGGTAAGCACGGGCTCTTACTGGTGAATGCCACATATACGGAGGCAAAGAGTTGGTTAGATGAGAAGATGAATAGCACTGTTGAGGTGGGCAAAGTCCGGGGTAAACTGACGCACTTCCTCGTTCAGCCATACGTAGAGCTTGATAAAGAGTATTACCTGGCTTTCGCCGGACATCAAGAGGGCGATTATATCCATTTCTCGGCAGAGGGCGGCGTAGACATAGAGGCAAATTGGGACCTGGTCACAAACGTCAATGTGCCCATAGATGCAAGTATCGAAGATGTTGACCTCACGCCAATTTTGGATAGTGTCAGCAATGATGATAGAGCCGCATTCAGAGACCTCATAATCGCGTTATTCCGGTTTTATCGCAGATTGCAATTCGGGTTTTTGGAGTTCAATCCATTCACGCATAAGAACGGCGAGTTCTTTCCGGTAGATGCGGTGGCTCGACTTGACGATACCGCCCATTTCCTCTGTCACGAGGACTGGAAAGACGTAGAGTTTCCCGCACCTTTTGGTCGTGAATTACGGCCGGAGGAACAGTATATAGAGGATCTGGACGAGAAGAGCGGGTCATCACTGAAACTTACCGTACTGAATCCCCAAGGTAGAGTGTGGACAATGGTGGCGGGAGGTGGAGCAAGTGTGATATACGCAGACACCGTAGTAGACCTTGGGTTTGGAGATGAATTAGCAACCTACGGAGAATATAGTGGTAATCCTACTACAGAAGAGACCTACGGCTATGCAAAGACATTGTTCGATTTGATGATCCGGAATAAGGTAGAGGGCTGCAAGGTCTTCATTATAGGCGGCGGAATAGCGAACTTCACTGATGTGGCAATGACCTTCGATGGTATAATACAGGCGCTTGAGGACTATGCAGAACAGATAAAAGAACACAATATAAAGATATATGTACGCCGTGGCGGGCCAAATTACAAGGCTGGCCTGGCGAAGATTCGTGAGGCCGGGAAACGGTTAGACCTGGATATGGAGGTTCATGGACCTGACATGCACATGACAAAAGTGGTTAGTATTGCACTGAAGAATCTTGAGGGTGGGAGGTAAGAAAAATGACAAAACCAGATTATGTATTGTTTGATAAGGATACGACAGCAATTATATTCGGTAACCAGCAAGCAGCGGTTCAGCGGATGCTTCATTTTGACTTTCTGGCCGGTAGAGAGAAACCATCTGTGGCTGCCATTGTCAATCCCAGTGGTGGACGCAAAGGGCTTATGAAAGTATTCTATGGCAAGGACGAGATATTGCTGCCTACGTACAACAAGCTTAGGGCCGCAGTTAAGAATCATCCTGATGCGGACGTAGTCATAAATTTTGCGTCCTTTCGTTCGGCGTACGACGTTTCTGTTGAGGCTTTAAACTACCCTTCTATTAAGACAGTGGCAATCATTGCTGAGGGCATACCCGAACGGCAGACAAGGCAACTCATTGTTTTAAGGAAGAAACTGGGTAAGTGGATCATCGGTCCTGCAACGGTAGGTGGCTTTGTGGCGGGCGGCTTTAAAATAGGCAATGCCGGCGGTGCTTTGTCCAACCTTTTAATGTCTAAACTTTACCGGCCCGGAAGCGTGGGGTTCGTGTCGAAGTCGGGCGGTATGTTAAACGAGATGGCAAATATGATCGCCCTGAATTCGGACGGCGTGTATGAGGGCATAGCCATAGGCGGCGATAAATATCCGGGTTCCACCCTTGTTGAGCACTTGCAGCGACATGAGGCGAATCCGGAGATAAAGATGATGGTCGTTCTTGGAGAGGTTGGCGGTGACGATGAGTATGAGATAGTAGATGCAATAAAGGACGGGCGACTCAAGAAGCCTCTGGTAGCGTGGGTTACCGGCACGTGCGCGAAAGTGTTTCCAAGCGAAGTTCAGTTCGGACATGCAGGAGCAATGGCACGAGGTGAAGCTGAGACGGCAGACGCAAAGAACGCAGCACTCAAAGAAGCTGGTGCATACGTCCCCGACTCATACAATGACTTCGATAAACTTATACACACGGTATACGAGGATCTAAAGGCAAAAGGAATCATAGAAGAGAAGGAAGAGGTGACGCCGCGAGAAATACCCGTTGATTATGATCCCGGGACTATGAGAAGGACCACCAATATTATTAGCACAATCTCAGACGACAGGGGTGATGAACTTCTCTATGCAGGCATCCCGATAAGTGAGGTTATCAGAGACGGGTACAGCGTAGGAGATGTTATATCCTTGTTGTGGTTTAAGAAGCGATTGCCAAAGTATGTTACAGAGTTCCTGGAACTCACACTCATGATAACCGCAGATCACGGGCCCTGTGTAAGTGGGGCGCACAATACCATTGTGACCGCCATGGCAGGAAAGGACATAACGGCATCAGTGGCAGCGGGTGTATTGACAATAGGGCCGAGATTTGGGGGTGCAATAGACGGTGCTGCCAAGTACTTCAAGGATGCATTGGAGAGAGGTCTTACGCCGAGACAGTTTGTGGACGAAATGAAAGCCAAGAACATAAATATACCGGGGATCGGGCACAGGGTGAAAAGCGTGCACAACCCGGACATGCGTGTGAATCTGCTTGAAGAATGGGCTTTCGCCAATCTACCAAAGCATAAGCTGCTGGACTTTGCTCTTGAGGTGGAGAAGGTAACAACAGCTAAGAAGAACAATCTCATATTGAATGTGGATGGGTGTATAGGCATAGTGTTCGTTGACATCATGCACGCTACCGGGATATATACCGAGGCTGAAATAGAAGAGATAATAGACAGCGGCGCACTCAATGGTCTATTTGTATTAGGGCGGACAATCGGTATGGTCGGGCATTTCCTTGACCAGAAACGGCTGCATTCCGGATTATACCGGCATCCCTGGGACGAGGTCCTCTATATGTTGCCGAGCGAGACAGAAGTTTTGGAATATTTCGATACAGGAAAGAAGAGGTGAAGAGAAATGGTGACAGATAAGATCCGGATGAAGACTCCATTAGTTGAGATGGACGGAGACGAGATGACAAGGGTAATGTGGGGTATGGTAAAGGATAAACTCCTGCTGCCTCATATAGACCTCAAAACGGAGTACTATGACCTATCAATAGAAAATCGGGACGAGACCGATGACCAGATAACCATAGATGCGGCAGAGGCGATAAAGAGGTATAAAGTGGGTGTTAAGTGCGCTACAATAACTCCAAACGCGGCACGGGTCACGGAATACAACCTAAAAGAGCAATGGAAGAGCCCTAATGGCACAATCAGAGCTATGCTGGATGGTACTATCTTCAGAACGCCAATAATGGTTACGAATATACAACCAGCGGTAAGAAACTGGACAAAACCTATCATCCTGGGTAGGCACGCATACGGCGATGTATACAAGAACGTTGAGTATAAGATTGAGGGCCCCTGCAAGGCTGAGCTTGTAGTCACGAATGAGAATGGGGAGGGTGTTAGACGCACGATACATGAGTTCAATGAACCGGGCATTATACAGGGCATACACAACCTTGACGCATCAATAACTAGCTTTGCCGAAGCTTGTTTCTCTTACGCACTGGACCAGAAAGTGGATCTATGGTTCGCTACGAAGGACACCATATCCAAGATCTATGACAGTAATTTCATGGAGATATTCGAGAAGCTATATGAAGAGGAGTACAAGGATAAGTTTGAGGCGGCAGGGATAACGTATTTCTATACACTGATAGATGATGCGGTAGCAAGGATAATGAGGGCGGAGGGTGGCATGCTATGGGCGCTGAAGAACTACGACGGCGATGTGATGTCTGATATGCTTGCGGCAGCATTTGGGAGTTTAGCTATGATGACTTCGGTCTTAGTATCGCCTCATGGCTACTTCGAGTATGAAGCGGCACATGGCACGGTGCAGAAGCACTACTACAAGCATCTTCTGGGTGAGAAGACCTCTACCAACTCAGTCGCACTGATATTTGCATGGAGTGGTGCGCTCCGGAAGCGTGGCGAACTTGATGGCACACCTGAGCTAGGCGCATTTGCCGACAAATTGGATGCTGCGGCTTTAGGGACGATAGAAGACGGAATAATGACTGGCGACCTATCGAAACTGGCAAAACCACCTGCACAAAAGATTGTGAATACGGAAGAGTTCCTGGATGAGGTAGCACGGCGACTTGAGGTGTAGGATAGTCGATCATGTCGGGAATAGAATAGAATATTGATGATGTATAGGTGAAAGTGATTATAACGGGTGAAGCAGGATTCATAGACTAAAATCTTGCTGAAGTACTATCACGGGATAATGAAGCCATTATCGTGGACGATTTATCTATGGGAATGAAGCGAATATAAGAGGTTTGGAGATCGAGTTGGTTAAAGGCATCTCCGCCTCTGTAATACCATCCACGTCGAGTACGAAATCAATGTCAGAAGGCAGAGCACGATCCCATCCGGTGATCTTGGGGCACTCGTATCCGGTATCCTGCATGACTTTGATGGCATCCCGCCGCTTCTGAAACACAAACGCATATAGTTTCTCAAATCCCGATCTCGTGTAAAAATTCGTAGATCTTGAGTTTGTGCCTCCGTTTCATCACGATGCCCGACATCTGCAAAACGTCCCTAATCCTGCTGTCGCTGATGAATACCTCAGGCCTGAGAAGAAGCTCTACCTTTGGAAGATCGTCTTAATTTTTGTAGATTACCATTGTTACCGTGTAATCAGCATCTCAGCAGTATCTGCCCGGTATACCCAGTCAGGGGAAAGCGCACCTGTTCTGCGGTAGTACTTCACAAGCCGCCGTATCTTGGATTCTGTCAGTTGCAGCGCACGCTTGTTATGAACGTCTTTTTTATTTTCTGCAAGATGCGTGCGTAATCGAAGCGCTTTTACGATGAGGTTTCGCATCCCCTCAGGAACGTTCGGCGCCATGTCGTGATCCGCAACCGTCTGCATGATCTTCTTCTGCGTGATCAATGTGGCATCCGGGATGCCATGCCGGTCCCGAAGAATCATCCCGATCTCGCTTGAGGATTTATCCTGTTTCCACAGGTTGATGATGATCTGCTCAAGCTCCTCTGCACCCATATCGACCCATGATGGATTTTCCTTCCGGTAGGGTCTCGTCGATCCTGATTTTCCTTTCCGCCGTGAATACATTCGTGCCATGTTGGTTCTATGTTGCAGCGTACTTGATTTAAGTGTTTCCTGATGTCGCAGGCTTATCACACCAAAATATCCTACGCCTTCACTTTCGCCGTCCATGCAATATCCACGATCCCGTGATCACTTCTCGCTATGTGTGCGCAGGTGTGTAAAATGGTGCAGGTTTCCGCCCGCGTGTGCCCTCACAAGTCTGTCAAAAGGGTTGGCGTCGATCTGGTGATAGGAAACTCGCACGGGGCGTACATCGCTGATGACGAGGAGCTCGCCTTCGCACGGATCGGGTTCATGAGTATGATCGGGTTGGCTACCAGCGAAGAGCGATCATCAGGTATGGGGGCGGGATCAATCGTGTCGTCCGGATTGCGAACGCGATTCCGGATCATGTGGACGCGTGAAGCCGGGGTGTGGACACTGTTTCAGGATGGGGGCGCTCATCATGGCGGTGCTTTATGGTGCGATAGGGGTTTCGTATTTTTGA
>QMVM01000047.1 GCA_003661105.1 Methanosarcinales archaeon
GCATCGGTACTGGTGGTTTCACGGTCACTGATGGGGGCATTGGTGAGTATCACAGCGCGGCAATCGAGATCGCGCTCATCCCGATCATGCTGATCGGTGCGATACCGTTTCTGGTCCATTACAAGGTCATCACGCGAAGAATGTCTTCGTACCTCGGGGACATACAGTGCAAAGCGATCCTTGCAATGGTTCTAATCGGCTCGATTGCGCTTCTGCTCGATAACATGGTGAGCATGACGGATGAAAACCTCATGGTCTGTCTGGGTGACTCGATCTTTCAGTTCGTATCAGCGATCACGTGCACTGGGTTTCAGACTGCAAATATACACCAGTGGACCCCAACCGCGCATATCATCCTGATCATCGCCATGGTTTCCGGTGGTACTGCCGGCTCAACTTCCGGCGGCATAAAGACGATGAGAGTGATCATGGTGGTCAAAGGAGTCGGATGGTGGCTCAAAAAAATCGCACTTCCAAAGGAAGCAGTTATTCCATTTCGTATTGGAAAGAGAACTCTCACAGAGGATCATAAGAACGCAGAACTCGAGGAGGTTTCGCTGCTCCTGAATCTCTGGATCGTGTTTCTTCTGGTGGGTGTGGTCGCACTCCTGCAGGTGGTGCCAGCAGGTTTCAATCTCGATGATGTGATCCTTGAGGTGGCATCCGCACAGGGCAATTCCGGGCTCTCAACCGGCATCACTACGGCAAGTCTCCCGGCAGCAGGCAAGATCATGCTGATATTTAACATGTGGATCGGGCGGCTTGAGATCATCCCTGTTGTCTTTCTGATGCGGACGCTTCTCGTGCGGGAGATTACATGAGGTTCTCGTGCAGAACACCGTCTACATCCGCCTGTTACCAGATAACCACCCAAACACCCTCTGCAAAAACAAAAGAATCCTGTACTTGATCGGCAGCGCCTTTGACATAATCTTCCGTCCGGATAGCGCATCTCTGAAAAACCTCGGTTTATCCCTGCTCCCGATCAGCTCCCGAAAAGTTTCGTGATCCATAAAAAACGCAAGCGGCTTAACCCCAAAATGTCTCTTCACGCTACCGGCGATCTGATGGTACTCACGCCGCCAATCCACGACCGATCTGGCTCCTGGCTTTATCGCATCGAGTGTTGTTATCAAATTGATCGTGCCGCCCTCGATTCCGATGATCCAGTTCGTCCAGATATCATTCCCGCTGAAGATTGTGAGCATGACAAGTGCGTCATCAGGTGCGAAAGTCATGATCTTCTTAACCGTTTTATACTCGAGATTGGAAAACCAGTTTGAACCGACCGGGTACTGGCAGATCCCGGTCCCGATCTCGGAGGATATGGCGTCTTTTAGCGAGAACAACTGCTTGATATAATTGGCGTCAAAGTCAACAGTACTCTCAAATCTGGTGAATATGCGCCGTATCGCAGGATAGGATATGGCATAGACCCGGTCCACACCTTCTTCATGGTGCATCGCTTTGATAACGTCTTCCAGTCTCCGATCATCCGTAAATCGACCTTTTAGTTCAGGTCTTGACCCCTGCCCGGTCTGCACGATCTTCAGTGGCACACCGGAATCGTGGATGATGATGATCGCAGTCTCTGGTTTGCCCCTGTGAAATAGGGCATGGTAAAGGTTGTTCCACTGCTCAACACTCCAGTCCAGGATTCTAATATTCTCACCGATCATGAGAAGCGACCTCAAGAATCCGGACCGTGTATGCAGGAATCCTGATCACCGGACCAACCATCTCTTCGCTATCCGGATCAAGATATATCCCTCCGATATCAACATCTTTCTCACCCATCCGAGTGTTTGCAACGAATAGAATCTCTCTGCCGTCTGCTCCGTCTGCTATGTGCACTGCTGCATCGATCTGTGGATCAGTACATGGAATCACGCGCTGCATCCCGCAAGCGACTGCGATCCGATCGATTATGCCAGTCAGCCCTGCCGGGACATCTTCTGTTACCCTTGGAAAGAGGAATCCGAAGTGGATGATGCTACCGCTCCCGATCTTCTGCTGGTAGATGATTGTTCCCGTGTCAGCGGTCAGAACAGAAACAGCACCGGTTGCGCCGGTATCAAATATGTCTGCATCTTTCAGTTCGATACCCTCCACCATCACCTCGTCCATCCGTCCGTCAGGTTTTGGCAGGTATTCTCTGATAATTCCAAATTCCTTGATATGTTCGTCGAATTCAGGGACTCTTGGTCCCATAACAAGACATCCGCCATCTTTTACATAGTTGATTAATTTATCCTGAACGTCCCTGCTCATAAAATCAAATGAAGGCACTGCCACCACCCTGTACTCGGAAAGTCGCTCCAGTGGAAGTTCGGTATCGCCGATAGTAACAGCGTACTTCGCAGCGCCGAAGCCGTAGTACAGCGCATCCCACTGCCGCCCATATTCGAGCTGGATTACATCATCAAATCCGAGATCGTCCTCGCTGACATAATACTCAGGCGTGATGCCACCAAGAATCGGGATCGGCGTGAGAAGCGATGATGCAAGTTCGAGACGGGCACAATCACGGTTTATTAACAGGATTCCTTCGCATTTTATCCTCAGTTCCTGATAGTTTATCCGTTTGATGATCCGGTTAAACCTCTGGTAGAATCGGAATCGCTTTTTTCTGACTCCCCCGAATCGGTCGATCGGGCTTCCAACCCATCGTTCACGCTCGACTAACATGTAAAAATTGATTCCTAAAAAACCGTACATGAGCGCGGCATAAGTTGTGAATTCGGCATCGTCGAGCATGATCGGTTTGACCGGGATCGGGAGTGCGACGAATCCCGATGCAAACTCTGGTATGAACGGCGCGCGACTCATGCCATTCAGATACTGGATGCACCGTTTTACTTTATGGTACTCCTCTTTGTAGTAGTAGAGGTCAAAACCGACAGCATCAACGATCTCTTCCATCTTAATCTGGTTATATGGCGGTTTTATGCACAACCCTGGCAGATTATGATACATGAACGTGGCAACGCCGCGTTTCCTTAGCATATCACTGATACGTGCAAGCCCGTGCTGTAGATAATATTCCTTGTACTCGATCCAGTCCAGATAATATGGAAGATCGTCCCAATTCCTCGCATTGAAATCGCGGGGTGGTGGTACTTCATCAAACGAATCATAATCTGTTCTGTATGCGCTGTTCAACCGCTCGATGTCATGGTATTTTTCGTTTAAGAACCAGAGATACAAAAAAATCGCGCCTTCTGAGTAGTCGTGATCATACGGCTGGGTGCGCAGGAAGAAGGACATCTCGTTATCTGCCTGAACAGCGATTACACAGCCGTGCGGATGGAGATGATCTCTTATGATCGGGCAGACACGATCGAAATATATGCCGACTTCCTGGTAAAATTTTTCCGATGCATAACTCGGTACAGGAAACATCCTTGGGGGCGATGGGAATACCACTGGTGTGCCGTCGGCAGTGACCGATTGGACCATGGGATCCGCAAGAACCCGCTTTGGAAACCCAAAATATGTGATCTCGGAGTTGACATGCGGACCCGGACGCAGCAGCACACGCAGATCCTTATCCTCACAGAGTGTTAAGAATGCGTCAAGATCATAATCAGGGTTTATCTCGCCAAAATCAAACTCTCCCGGGGAGATTTCATGAACACCCCATGGTATGTAGGTGCAGATGACTGAAAACCCCATCTCACGGACGCAATCGAGGATCTCTCCCCATCGCAAGCGTTCGAGCCTCCAGTAATGGACACTGCCGCTTACAAGAAGCATTCGTTCATCATCAAGATAAAATCCCCCATCCCGTGTCGTCAGGGCCATATCACTTGCGTATACCAACGTATTCCCGTAGATCGGCGACTCTGAGTCTCTTTGTAAGCCTGTCCATCAATGTCGAATCCAGTTTCCAGCCAAGATCCAGTTGTGCGTAATAATAGACCGTTCCGAGAAGTCCCATCGATTCCAGACGTCTGGATGAGTTCATAACTTTTATGTGAGGAAAAAACTTCACATCTCCGATCTTGTTTATCCGTCTGCTAAAGTCCACATCCTCGAGCAGGACATTTTTGTATCCGCCACACTCCCAGTAGGCATCCCGCCGCACACAGGTGTTAAAACCCGGAAGGGTAACAGAGAGCAATTTATCGCGCATCAGAAAATACTTGTTGGCAACCGTCTCTGCAAGTTTTATCTGCTCTGATTGTTCTGAGAACTCAAATCCGGTTGAGAATGCGACAAGATCCGGATCGGTCATGAATGTTTCGTAGACATAAGCAAGGTAGTATCCTGGCATCATGGTATCTGCGTCAATGAATATAAGATATCTGCTGCTCTTGCTTGCATTCATAGCTCCAGAGTGTCTTCCTGCCCCAATCCCGCGCTCTTCGCAGTAGATGACGCTGTCAGCGTACCTCTTTGCGATATCAAGACTTCCATCTATACTGCCACCGTCTGACACGATCAGTTCATACGGTGTGTTTGTGTTCTGGTTTGCGATCGCTTCAAGCGTCGCCGCAAGGCAGTTAGCCTCGTTTAAGACCGGGACTATGACCGAGATCTCAGGTTCCATGATTAGGTTCTTGGTGCCAGATACACTTTAAACGTTGAGATGGTGGTGTTACATCTGCCCGTGCCTGAGAATCGAGTAGAGAAGCCAGAAACCCATCGCCCCGGCACCGATAAACCCGATGATGCCGATTACCGGGATGTCATGCCATAATGGCGGAATTCCTGCGAGCACAATCAACCCGGAGCCCATAACAAGCGATGCCAGAACGATAGCGAAACTGATGCGATTGCTGACCTGATCAAGAGTTTTTTGCATCGGCTCAAGTCCACGATGTTCAAACTTAATCGTGGTCCCTCCACTCTTTGCCTGCTTCAGGATGTCGCGGAACGCCCCTGGAATCTCTTTTAATAGGTGGATGATCTCGGCACCTGAGTTTAACATATCAGATGCCACGCGTTTTGGATGCATCCTCTCCATCCGGATGCGTTTGATGAACGGGGTTGCTGAACCAACAAAGTCAAAATCAGGGTCAAGCACCGTTCCAACCCCCTCGACCGTTGTAATCGCCCTAACCATCGTGAAGAGGTTTGGCGGAATCTGCAAACGGTGATGCGAGACAAGGTCCATAAACTGGCGCAAGAGCCGCCCGGCATCGATCTCCTTTAATGGTTTTCCAATGTACTGCATTGTCATGTCAGAAACATCCAGTTCCATCTTTCGGCGATCTACCGGCACATCCTGTGTAGTAAGTCGCAGCAGCGCATCGGTCGCTTTTGCCTCGTTCTGGCGCACGACTGCAACAACGAGATCCACGATCTCATATCTGGTCTGCCTGTCGATGCGCCCCATCATCCCGAAATCCAGATAGCAGATCACGTTACCTGCGAGGATCACGATATTTCCAGGGTGTGGATCGGCATGGAAGAAGCCATGCACAAGGATCTGCTCGAAGATCAGGTCTGCGCCGCGTGCTGCAATCACACTCCTGTCAAGACCCTCCGCTTCCAGCCGATCGATGTCAGATGTTTTGACACCGTCGATGTACTCCATCGTGAGAACACGCGCTGTTGTCGCATCGGAAAAGACTTTTGGCACGTAAACCGTGGGATCGTCCAGAAACTGTCTTGAAAACCGCTCGATATAGAACGCCTCGTTGTTATAATCGATCTCCTTCTTAATAGTGTCTGCAAATTCTGTAACAATCCTTGTGGGGTTATATATCTGGTACGCATCCACATTCTGCTCCAGAAGCGTTGCCAGATGGAACATAATCTCCAGATCGACCTCGATCGTTTTTTTGATGTCAGGACGCTGCACCTTGACAGCCACATCCTCCCCGGTTGCGAGTGTGGCGCGATGCACCTGTCCGATAGACGCTGCTGCGACCGGAGTCTCGTCAAAGTCCTGAAATATCGTATCCATCGGGGCACTTAGTTCAGATTCGATCGTTCTCTTAACATCCTCGAATGGAAACGACGGAACTTTATCCTGAAGCTTCTCAAACTGGGTGATAAACTCCATCGGGATCAGGTCAGGGCGTGTGGATAGAATCTGCCCCATCTTAATGAATGTGGGACCGAGTTCTTCCATCGACAGTCTCACCCGTTCCGGCAGTGTTAACTCCCCGATTCGCTCCCGCTCTCTTCTGATCTTTTTCGGGAGTGCGATATCAACATAACGCCCTATATGCAGGGCATCTATCACATCGCCGAAGCCGTATCTGAACAGAACCGCAAGAATCTGGCGGTAACGCTCGATGTGACGATATGTGCGCGAGATAGCTCCAATTTTGTGTATATGCGTCATTTTCCCCATGGTTCAGGCACGTGTTCAATTGGCTACACGCATCATTAAAACTTTTCCAGTCCCTGTTCCAAAAGTTATATGTCAGATGAATGTCTTGTGATGTCAGGAGGATTACCATGATAGATTCACTCAGAAAACTGGGGCTTCTTGGAATTGGTGCGATATCCATCACCGAGGAGAAAGTCAAGCAAGTCGTAAATGAACTCGTTGAGAAAGGAGAGATGAATTCCGAGGAAGGAAAAACCCTCGTTCACGAACTCCTGACCGAGAAAAAGAAGCAGATGCAGGACTTCGATGAAAAAATCTCGAAGGATGTGCAGAACGCCGTCGGTAAAGCAAAAATCGCATCGAAGGACGATGTTTCTCGCCTGGAAGATAAGATCACAGAACTTGAAAAGACCATCCAAAAACTCCTCGAAAAATAAGGGGTGGTGTGGATATCGGGCGATCGCCAGGAAAGTAACGCTTGAGTGATCTGCGTCCTGTTGCAGAGGAGTACGGCATCAAAACCAGTTGTGTGAAGAAGATCGATATCGTAAAACAAATGCCAGAGTATGATACCTTCTTGCGAGGAATCCCGCGAAGAAAACCGCAGCTTCCGGACTTCTGCTGCATGAGTAAGAGGTGGGATCGATAGGAACTGGATAAGAAGTTTAAAATATCATTGGGTTTTTAGATGATGCTGGCAATCTCACTAGCTAACGACTACTAACAAGAGTGTGAAAATGGAGAAGAAGTATGACACCATCATTGTCGGCGCGGGTATAAGCGGACTTCTGGCCGCACTGACACTGTCAAAGCACGGTAAGAGAGTCCTGGTGCTTGAAAAAAGTCGGTACGTTGGCGGAAACTGCAACAGCTATACGATCGACGGTTTCCAGGTCGATACCGGACCGCATGCCATCACGCATCTTGCGATTGGTCCTCTGAAGAGATTGATGGATAATTATTTTGATCATGTACCGGTGTTTGAAGATCACGGGTATTACTACGTAAGAACTGAGCACAGTTTTGTCAAGATCCCTTCGAATCTAAAGGAGTTTATGACATTCAGTGTACTTTCAAAGAAGGATAGACTCACCCTGGCACCGGCTATCACCAAAGTGCTTACGCTCTCTACTTTTGGCATAGACCTCTCCAAACAGTCGGTGTATGAAACGCTGCCGCGTACACTCTCAAAAGATGCCTATGATTTTGTCGATACGGTCTCATATTTTTTGTCGGGCAAGTCGATGAAAGAGATGTCTATCCACAGGATCCTGACGGGCAGCAACTTTATCAGGGACAGCGTCACGCAGGAACAGTTTGAAAACCTTGTCGGGAAGAACGAAGATCCGCAGCAGACTGAATCCATACTCCAATCCATATTACCGTCCAACCTTCATGCATCCCTTCAAGCAAGATTGAACAGCTCATTTACATCCCCAAACCCGCTTAAAAATGTTGCAAGCCCCCTTACATCCATTAGCAGGCTTGCAACAAACAGTGTTGACTATCCGCAGGGATACCCACGCAAGGGACTCAAATCGGTGCTCAACGCAGTTCTCTACTCGCTTCCAAAAACGGTTGGGATAAAGACCGAATGTGAGGTGAAACGCATTCTTGTGGAAGACGGTAGGGTAGTTGGTGTTGAGGCAGATGAGATGTACTATGCCGATATGGTGATCTACACCGGCTTTGCAAAGGATCTGCCATCTGTTATCGATGATCTTCCAAATGCATACGTAGACGACCTGAATGGAATCGTCCGGACCAGGAGCCTGACCATCTGGTTGGGTCTTGACAAGAGACTCCGCGAGTTCAACTACATTGGTTCTGAGGTATGGTTTAAGGATAATCCCTACTGGGCAATGCCGATCAGCAATTACGACTCATCACTTGCACCGGAAGGTAAGCAGCTTGTGGGGTTTGGGTTTGTGATCGATGAGAATAAATCCGAAGAATCGGAGACGAAGAAGGCTTATGAAACCATCTACCGTGCCATCCCAAATATCGAAGAGCGTGTGGAGATGCAACACAAACAGATCACGATTCCTGAAAAAGCGGCAGTTACGATCGACGGGAAATTTGCAGATATCCGAACACCTATCAAGAACCTGTATCTTGCAGGCACGGATACGGATAGTCGGAGTATGGGTATAACTCGCGCCGCATACTCGATCGTGGAGATGCTGGGGGTACTAAATGAAGATGGGAATCTGCATCAATGAATCACCGTCTCGAAATCATCGTTCTTAAGTGGTCTGCCGCATGTTCTGATCTGCTTCTGCACTGTCAAGAACGTCTTCATGTGTGGAGAAGCGTTTTCAATACGATGTGCAGGGTGAGTGAAAAGTTTGAATATCGCCGGATTTTTAGGTAGTGCCAGTTAGCGGCTTATAGCCTATCAAAAAGTCCAGCAATCCAGGATCATTTCTGCATACGTAGTTTTTCAAGTAACTCATCACGAGAACAATGTTCATTGTTGTATATAATACGAGCTTTCTCAAGAAGATTGCCGACTTGTGGTCCAGGTGGGATATCTAACTTTCCCATGATATCCCTACCGGTTATCGGCAGCACCGGTGTCATCGTATCCAATAGCGCGTGTTCGATCAGCTTTCTGGCTTCGACTTTAAAGTTATAGTTACCCTGGTGCACTCCCAATTCCTTAACCCATACATCGTAGAATCGTTTGCGCAGACGTGTGGCATCAAGATTTCCCCGATCCATGTCAGCAGCAACTTCCTTAATCAACTCGTCGAACTCGTAGGGTGGATGGTCACGGCTTTCTCATAAAAATATGCCAATCCCCTCCTACATTCTGCCACGTTTCCTCGGCCGACTTCCCGCATATTTGAGCTGAGGGAAATCCCAAATTCCGGTGGTTTCAAGCGACTGGAGTTGAGCCATTATAGTTTTGCGATTTGATATATGGCTAAAAGTAGCGTGTAGTATAATATACAATGGCACGATAGTATAGTTTCTATGCCTAACTTTAATAGTAGAACTATTGGCAAAATGGAATATGGACAAGAAAAGTCTGTTGAGCGTAACGCGGAATCGTTGATCAGCGATGGCACTGATGTCATGAATTTCATCGAATTATTAGGCGATATGAATGATCCTCGTGATAACAGAGGAAAAAGACACGAACTATCCTTTGTTCTCGCTGTAACCACCATGGCAATCTTGAGTGGTAAGAACCATGTTTCTGAAATTCACCGCTATATCAGTAACAAGATCAAGTGGCTACGAAAAATTTTCGATCGTCCGAATGTCAAACCGATCTCACGTGCACAATTGCCACGAATTTTGACTATTGCGGATTGGGGAGAGCTTAATGCGGTTATCGAGGAGTTTTTCAGTGCAACAGTTGAAAACATCAACGGCGAGTGGATTGCTATCGATGGGAAAGTTCTCAGAGGAACAATCACAGACAACGATAATGCCCACGAGAATGAACAGATTACAATTGCAATCGGACACAAAAGCCAGCAGATTTTCTTTCAAAGGAAGATGTCAGGCGCAAAATCGAGTGAAGTTACTGTAGTCAGAGAACTATTGAAGGGGACCTGGCTACAGCGGGCAAAAGTGACAGTAGACCCTCTTCACGCAAATCCGACAACATTGGAGACCATTAACCAATCAGGTGGCAAGTACATCGTTCAAATCAAAAAGAATCAGCCCACGCTATTCGAAATGTTCAGCGACATGGCACAAGAGAAAACAGCGATTGGCAGCACCAAAACTGTAGAAAAGAGCCGTGGTCGGATCGAAGAAAGAGATGGTCGCTTTTTCCCCTTGAAAGACGTGGAATTTGATGCGCGGTGGGGTCAGAGTAACTTTCAGACACTCATAGCGGTTGATAGAACGACAGAAAAGATAAAAAAGAAAGAGATTGCCAAAGAAAGATCGTATTATGCATCTAATGTGAAATTAGAATGTCATCAGTCGAAAACTTTGACTGATGTGGAAGAAGAACTCTTCACCGCGATACGTGAGCACCGGCATGTCGAATCCAATAATTACATCAGAGACATGACATTCAAAGAGGATTATGTGAAGACTAAGAATAAAAACCAAGGGCAGATTCTAAGCTTACTGCGAACTGTTGCCATCAACATCATCAGGAAAACGAATCCGAAAAACTTTAAAGAAACGATCGATTCTTTTTGTGATTCACGGGATACTTTAGCAAGTGTTTTGTTGAAATTCAATTTTTTACGATCGCGGATTTAGGTTTTCGTTTCGTTGTAAGCCGTCTGAAAATCAGAAGGCGATCGACGCTAAACAGCTGAAGCTATGACGAAATTTAGATCCGGAGATCTATTTCTTGATGGAATGGTATCGGCGGAGATGTTTTTGGGATGTTCCGGAGAATTTTAGAGAAAGGTCTTGACGAGTCGTGTCACTACCAGTGGAGCGAACTTTGTGAGGTCTTGGGTTTTATGAGAAAGCCGTAACGTCCGCGGCAGGGTACATAATGCCC
>QMVM01000048.1 GCA_003661105.1 Methanosarcinales archaeon
CATGGCGCAAGCGGCGCATCGTTACAATATTCCACCACGAACACTGAGTTTCAAAGGCACGTTACAGCAGTTAAATGCATTTAAGGAGAGATTTCTGCACACTACCAAAAAGTGTTTGTCTACTATGTACGGATATCTTCTGAAAGCTATTGTCAGTCATCGCGTGGGGAACAGACCCGGACGTAGTGAACCGCGTGCCGTCAAACGACGGCGTAAACCATATCCGTTACTCACTAAACCACGGGAAGAAGCTCGCAACGAATTACGTAGAGGTGGGCTGTCTGCTTAAGGTAGTGCCATTAGGGTAACCGCCCCCTTCTTAATCGGCGGTTTTCCGATCCCATTCCAGAAAATAATAAAAAGTCTCCAGATTAGCGGTGTAAACGACTTTTCAGATCGATAGTGCTCGATTCTGGTAGTTGTGGTTGTGTAAGACAATCCGACGTTCCCAGAAAATAATAAAAAGACTCCTAAAATCCCAAACGTCTAACACTTCCAACCCCCACCTCCTGATCGCTCCTTCCGACCCGCTACCCCTCACCGCGCTCCATGATCGCGCCGACCCCCGCATCAAACGCCCCCTTAAGCTTACCTGCATCAGGACCGCCGCCCTGTGCAAGATCAGGTTTTCCGCCGCCGCTGCCGCCGATCTCTTTGCAGATCTCGCGCACGATCGCTCCCGCATCAAATCCGCCCGCCCGCGCGTCCTTGCCAACCGCGACCGCGACCTTTCCACCATCATGAGTGCTGCCCACGAATGCGATCATATCCGGAATCTCGCGCATCACTCCTGCGATCTTGATCAGTTCCTGCATGTCAGCATCTGCGCTGATGTACGACGCAACCCTGACATCGCCAGCCGATCTTGCGCCTGCAACCATGTTACCTGCGAGTGCGGAGGCAAGCTCCTCCTTTAGACGCGTGTTCTGCTTCGAAAGCTCCTTCCACTCGGTAAAGAACCTATCAGCCGCATCAGGGAGTTTTTCAGGAGGTACTCTGAGAATGGAACACGCCGAGTTCAGAATACTGTCCCGCGCCTGTGACGCAAGCACTGCTGCGTTGCCTGCAGCAAACTCGATCCGCTCGACACCATCCTGTATCCGCTCGGTGTGCAGCAGCTTGATCTGCCCGATCATGCCTGTGTACCGGAGATGCGTTCCGGCACACGCCTCCACGTCACCGCCGACCCGAACGACCCTGATATCGCTTCCAGGTGGGACGCCACCCTGGTACAGGACAAATCCATACTCTTTCTCGGCATCTATCCGGTCCATCCACTCGGTATAGACGCGCTGGTTCTTCGCAACCTCTTCGTTTGCAAGCCGCTCAATCTCAAAGAACTCCTCATCTGTGATCCGTTTGAAATGCGTTATATCAAGACGCGCTTTTGTTTCTGACTTCTGCGCACCGGTCTGCCACACATGATCTCCGAGAACGGTTTTTGCGCAGTGGTTCACAATGTGGGTGGCTGTGTGGGCTTGGGTATGCGCAAGCCTCCGCTTCGAATCGATCATACCACTGATGATATCGCCTTTCTTTACCAGATACGTCAGGTCTTCTTCCGGTTCGTCGACCTTGTGCAGGATGATCCCGTTCGCAGACTGTACATCGACCACACGCAGAAGAAGGTCTGGTGATGTGATCGTTCCATGATCTGCGGGCTGTCCTCCCCCTTCAGGATAAAATAACGTCTGGTCAAGGACGACATGGTTATCGAAGACGTCGAGCACCACCGCCTCGAATGTTCTGCCGGACGGCTCATCATAGAATAAGCGCAGCGTTTTCGGAATGAATTTCAGCCGGTCCACATACTCGGCATAAGGCGTTTCGGAAACCTCTGCCAGTGCCGCGGCATGAGTACTTGCGACCATCGAATAGAAGTTATCAGGAAGATCGATGCTGATATTCTCGCTGTCCGCCACTTCCTTCGTGACCTCTGGCGGGATGCCGTACGTGTCGTACCATTCAATGAGCTGCGATGTCGGAATCGTTCCTGCATCATCAAACTTCTTGACCGAACGCGCAAGAAGCCGCCTGCCCTTCGAGATCACCTGGCGGTACTTCTCCTCTTCCAGATCAAGGATCTCTCTTGCTGTATCCAGCCGGCGCAGGTATGCGGGATCGCCGATCGACGACAATTGCATCTCAACCAGATCTGCGATCGGGACGTCGAGTTTAAGTGCTTCCATCTGCCGAAGCATCCTTCTGATGACCAGTCTCGCGAGATAGCCTGCCTTTGCATTTGACGGGACGATCCCGTCGCCGAGCATGAATGCAAGGCATCTTGAGTGATCCACGATGGCATACACCTTCTCAACCGGCTCTATGATCGCTTTCAACCGTTCAACATTGATCCCGATCGCTTTTGCTACAGTTTTCCGAAGATTATCGAGATCCGTTGTCAGGTCGAGATCGAATAGCCCAGATAGCCGCGCATTCTGTGCAAGCACCTTCGTATACTCGGGATCCGCAAGCGAGTGCTCGATCCCGGCGTGTTCCATCACTTTGTTCACGGTTTCCGGAAATATCGCATCATACACAGTTGGAGATCCCTTCGATGCCCACACGAGCCGTTCGAGTCCATAGCCGGTGTCAACGATGTAATTATCCATTTTAGAGTACTGCTTTCCCTTAATCGTTGTCTTGCCGTCGCCGCTCTCGCACATATCCATGAATACGAGGGTTGCGATTTCGAGACCGCCAACGAGCACCTCGAGGCAGGGGCCTGCATTCCCGCCGCCAGCCCATGGCTCTTCTTTGTATGTGACATCCCCGACAATCCCGAGATCAGATAGCAGGCGGTCGCAGTACCCCACTGTATCATTTTTCCAGTAGACCTCCTGATCAGGACCATTGAAGGCGTGATGCGCCATCATCTCAAAATTCGTGAGATGCCTGCCGCTCCTGCCAACTGAATCCAGATCATCGAGCCGGATGCATGGCTGGGAGATGCAGAGCGGGTTTGCTGGCGGAGGCACGATCCCCGACGTGACAAATGGCTGGAAATCAGCGATTGATGCGATGGTCAGGTAGATGTCGTCACGCCACCGTGCGATCACCGGATACCTGTCGATTCGTGTATGGCCATTCGCCTCAAAAAACGAAAGAAACGCCTCGCGCATCTCTGTAAGATCGTATTTCTTTGAGAATGCCGGGCTGCCTATAAATGTGTACTCATCGCATGGTGCATCGCCGCAAGTTTCCTTTTCCTCGTTTTGTGTCCAGAAATAGCCGCCGCATTTTGGACACTGCTTGCGTACGAATCCACCATCTCTGAAGTATGAGAGTTGATATTCCTGCTCAAACATGGTCTGTTATGAATCTACGTTCTGGCTTTAAATGTATCGCTTCCACGAGAGTGTCAATTTATCTGGTGCTTTGGTTCCAACGTCTATGTTTTCAGATATGAAACTTGGAGTGGTAGGTATGAAAACTCATGGGTCAGCCCCACCCACGTCACCCCACAATAAATTGCGAGGCGTCCCTGGCGAGGATTTGGCATAGTATGCGTATTGGTAATAATTCTATTCCTCTATCACGGAATCAGCTTCCTCCAGCAGCAGCATGACGGGACGCTCTTTGTTCCATGCGTTAGCAAATCAAAACTCACATTACATAAACTCTTTTATGGGCGGTAGGGTCGCAACACCATAAGGCGTGACAGCACCTTTTATCTATTGCTTTAAATCGCTGTTTCAACCATGACTGCCTACAAGTATCACATCACCGCATCAACAGCCTGCATCAACCGATGGCTTTCCTTCCTCGTCCGAACCGCCACTCCAACATACCGACCGTCCAAACCCTGAAACATTGCGCAAGCCCTGACAAGAATCCTGGTGCCTGTCAGCCCCTCTACCATCCCATGCGAATCCGTGCCGGTATTACTGATATCAACGAGAATGAAGTTTGCCGCGCTTTCATACAGATAGAACCCGCGATTTGTGAACGCTCTCATGATCTATCTCCGTTTCTTTCTTATCGGAGCAATCGACCGCTTGAAACGATCCCTTTTCAGGCGCGCTCTTATCGAGTTCGTCCCGATCGCTTCACCAAGCACGTCCACAGTCTCGAACGAATCGTTGCGCGGTTGAGCGGTTTGGCAAGCATGACAGGGATGACAAAATAGCGATCACGATCATTAAGTACTTTGTCCGCATAGTGGCAAGGTAATATACAGGCAACGAATGTGATCAAATGGTAGAAATACTCGCTGACATCGGAGGAAGGCCCGGGCACGACTGCATGGGTTTTTGCAGGTACTGCTACTTTAAGGGAGTCGGAGAGATCGAGCCGTTTGGCTGTAAAAACTGCTTTCCATTCCAGAAAGGGTGTGAGTATTGTACAAATTCCGTGAGAGAAGCTTATGATGGGTTTAAGCCATTCCGACTCGTTATGGGCGAGGTGAACCGGTCGATACAGTTTGCGAACCAGGAGGTCGATAGAATCACGATCAGCGGCGGCGGCGATCTCAGTTGCTACCCTGACCTCCATGAACTGGTTGATGCACTGTCCTTTTACAATGCCCCGATCAATCTCGGATACACAAGCGGAAAAGGATTCGATCAGCCAGACGACGCGGATTATTTCATAGATCGTGGTGTTGATGAGGTGTCATTCACGGTTTTCTCGACAAACCCTGCGCTTCGAAAGAAATATATGGGGGATAAGACTCCCGAAGCAGCGCTCTCTATGCTGCGCCGGTTTGCCGAATGCTGCACAGTCTATGCAGCGATCGTTCTCATTTCCGGGGTAAATGACGGGGATGAACTTGAAAAGACGCTCTCCGATCTCGAGGGGATAGGCGTTACCGGCGTTCTTCTGATGAGGTTTGCAAATGCCACCCATCAAGGCTTGATTCTTGGAAATGCGCCGATCATGGATGTGCCGACGCACACCACCGAAGAGTTCCTGTCTATCGTGCGCAAGGCAGCAGACGACCACTCGTTCAGGGTCACGGGAACGCCGCTTGAGGATCCGCTTATCGGGTCGCCGTTTGCGGTTCGGAACGATATGGATGCACTCTCACAACTGCCGGAGATCACAAAAGAAGCGACCGTGCTAACGAGCAGCGTCGCAAAGCCGCGCCTTACGAAAGTCTTGCAGTTTAAGAATGACTATGTGAACGTGGTCGATGTCAACAAGGACATCGGCTGCCTGATAACGATTGAGGATATCAAGGCACTTGACCTGAGCACGGTTAAGGAGACTGTCTTCATACCGGGCAGGGCGTTCGTGCACGATACCGAACTTACGGAAGTACTCTCCCGCGACGGTGTGGGCCGACTTGTGCGCAGGGGTCCGGATCGGCTGACCGTCGACGGCGAGATGAGTATCAGCATGACGAAAGAAGAGGTTATACAGTTCGAGATATCCGCATTCAGCGAGTTGATTGACCATATCAACGCGATTGGACTTCCACCGGATCAACCAAAAACATAATAACCAGTCCGGGCGATGTGGTCAATAGAAGGTGACACATAATGAAAAGTTATCTCGTTGTATGGTTCAACAGTGAGGGTGGAAAGCCCTCCGAAGTGAACAAGCGGCTAACCGCTATGGGATTTCGAGCGATGCAGGGCGCACAGGACTATGTCTATGACTGGGGCGCAAATGCAAGCATTGATGAGATTCTGCAGATCGGGGATCGAGTCCAGTTGACGCTGAAGGGGCTTGATGTCACGTATAAGATAGAGACGGTCGGTAGCGGGTAAGGGCGGACATGCGTGCCGATGATCGTTCTCGCTTCCGGTGTCCCGTAGGCGGTTCTGGTTAGCGTCAGTTTTACCTATTTTTAGCATCCCTGACCGCAAATCCAACTATTCTATAGTGTGAGTCCCGAAAACTTTAAGTGCTAAATTACAAAGTTTTGTATAGGGAAGTTTAACCATGAAGACAGAAAATCAGAATTCAGTGACCAATGCCGATCATAGTAAGACAAAAGTGTATCTGGTAGGGAGTGGAATTGCTTCGCTTGCAAGTGCATTTTATCTTGTAAGAGATGCTAAAGTTCCTGGTGAAAATATTCACATCATGGAACAGGACAGCGTTGTCGGCGGTTGTTTGGATGGCTCAGGGGAAGAAGAAAAAGGTTACGTGGTGCGCGGGGGTAGAATGCATGAAGCACATTACGTATGCTACTGGGATTTATTATCAAACATCCCATCGTTAGATGATCCTAATGTGTCTATTACGGAAGAAAGTTTCGCTTTTAACAAGAAGTTCGTCTCAAATGCCCAGGCTCGTTTGCTGAAAAATGGGGAGATATTGGATGTATCTTCTTTTGGTCTAAGTAAACAAGATCAATTGGACATGCTCAAACTATTATTTTCCCGTGAGACTGCATTGGGAAATAAACGTATCGAAGATTGGTTTACACAAGACTTCTTTTCAACCAATTTTTGGCATATCTGGACATCCATGTTTGCATTTCAAAAATGGAGTAGTTTGACTGAGATGAGACGCTACTACATACGTTTTATGCACTTACTTCCCAATTTCCAGAAATTGGGCGGTATTATGCGTACAAAGTACAATCAATATGACTCGGTTGCGCGTCCAATGGAGAATTGGTTGAAAGAACACGGGGTTCATTTTGACATGAACACTCAGGTTATTGATATTGATTTTGATATTGCTTCCGATACAAAGACCGCAACGGTTATTCATTACAGCAGCAGTAATGGCAAAGAAGCTGAAATCGTTCTTGGTAAAAATGATTATGTATTCATCACCAATGGTTCGATTGTAGAAAGCTCTGACATCGGATCCATGACTGCTCCGCCTAAACTAAAAGATAAAGCATCATCGGGTGCATGGACACTCTGGGAAAAAATCGCAAAGAAGGATAAAGCATTTGGCAATCCGGGTGTGTTTTGTGACAATATCGATTTGCAAAAGTGGGAATCCTTTACCGTCACTTTAAAAGACCCGACATTCTTTGAGTACATGGAAAACTTTTCGGGAAATATTGCGGGCACCGGCGGTTTGGTTACTATGACCGATTCAAACTGGTTCATGTCAGTTGTATTGGCTCATCAACCTCACTTTGCCAATCAACCAAAGGCTGTACAGGTTTTCTGGGGTTATGGACTTTATCCGGACCGAATGGGAAATCATGTCGGGAAAAAAATGTCGGATTGTACTGGAGAAGAGATACTGCAAGAGCTATTCTATCATCTGAAAATTGCTGATATAATGAAACCAACGATGGATGCCGGCAAGGCAAACTGTATTCCTGTTATGATGCCGTTTGTTGATAGTTTGTTTATGCCAAGAGAACCAGGTGATCGCCCTGATGTCATACCCGATGGTGCGGTTAACTTTGCATTCTTAGGGCAATTTGCCGAAGTACCTCACGATTGTGTATTCACTGTGGAATATTCTGTGAGATGTGCACAAACCGCGGTTTACTCATTTTTTGAAACCGATAAAAAGGTATTGCCAGTTTATCGGGGAATTCACGATCCGGAAGTGCTGATTAATGCAACTAAAGCGATAAATAGGTAACACTTCACTGAAGTCTATTACGCGGTTTTTATCGGCAATTGACATTCCAACCCATTGTCAGGAGTTTGGGATGTCACTATTCGTTTCCAACGTCCCGTTTTGGTTTTGAGAGGGAGGGGTCAGCGAATACTCCTGCTCAGCCCCTCTGCCATACCTCATATCTTGCAACGGCGCGATAACCATGCTCAAATAGACTAACTGATCACGCTTCCCTCGCTTGCATCTCCGACCATCCGCTGGTACCGTTCCAGCACGCCGCTTAACTTTGACTCAGGCGGTTTCCATGCCTTTTTCCGCTTGTCAAGTGCGTCCTGATCTACCATGAGATCCAGTCTCCGGTTCGGGATATCGATCTCGATCGTATCGCCGTCCTCTACAAAGGCAATCGTCCCACCGACTATGGCCTCTGGCGATACGTGTCCGATACAGGGTCCGCGTGTCCCGCCAGAGAACCGCCCATCCGTTATCAAAGCAACCGAATCGATAAGCCCCATGCCTGCAATCGCTGATGTCGGGGAGAGCATCTCACGCATCCCGGGACCGCCCTTCGGACCCTCGTACCGAACAACGACCACATCTCCTGCCACAATCTTTTTAGCCATGATCGCTTCCATCGCAGCCTCTTCGCTCTCAAAGACCTTTGCACGTCCTGTGTGCTTGAGTATCTTTGGATCGACTGCGGTCTGCTTGACTACCGATCCCTGTGGCGCAAGCGTCCCGTAAAGGACAGCAATCCCGCCTTCAGGGTGCTTGGGTTCGTCCACGGTTGCGATGACCAATTTATTCGTCTCGGGGTTTACGATCACCATGTCATCCAGATTCTCGCCGATCGTGCCGGCGGTCACAGTGAGCTCATCGAGATAGATTCCGGAACTCTGCCGGAGCCGCTCAATGATCGCATAGACGCCGCCTGCCCTGTCGAAATCAATCATGAAATGCTCTCCGCCCGGACGCAGATTGATGAGGTGAGGGGTAGTCCGGCTCAGTTCGTCGAACCGCGAGAGTGGGAGTGTGATGCCGAAATCGTGCGCGATCGCGGGCAGGTGAAGTACCGTGTTTGTGCTGCCACCGATTGCCATATCGACGGCGACCGCGTTGTTAAATGACTTTTCCGTGACGATCTGGCGTGATGTGATGTTATTGTGCACCAGTGCGAGAATCTGTCTTCCCGAGTCCTTTGCGATGTGAATCTTCTTTGCATCGATCGCGTGAGCGGTTGCGCATCCGGGGAGGCTCAATCCAAGTGCTTCGGTCATGCACGCCATCGTGTTTGCTGTAAAGAGCCCTGAACATGATCCGGCACCTGGACACGCTATGCCCTCAAGGTTGCGGATGTTGTCCCGCGACTCACCGACCGCCTCGAATACAGATATCAGATCCTCCTCCCGGTCGCCAACAAAACCGGGAAGCATCGGCCCCCCTGTGACCGCGATTGCTGGCAAGTCGAGACGTCCCGCCGCCATCAGGTGCCCTGGCACGATCTTGTCGCAGGACGGTATCAGCACCATCCCGTCAAACGCATGTGCACGCACCATGATCTCGATTGAGTCTGCTATTAGTTCTCTCGACGGCATCGGGTATCTCATGCCCTCGTGGTTCATTGCTATGCCGTCGCATATCCCGATGGTACTGAATTCGAACGGCACGCCTCCAGCCATCCGTATGCCAGCTTTCACTGCTTCACTGATCTTGTCGAGATGAATGTGGCCAGGGATGATATCATTCCAGGAATTCACCACTGCGATAAACGGCTTATCCATCTCAAAGTCTGTAATGCCTGTTGCCCTGAGCAGTGCGCGGTGGGGTGCCCGCGCAAGCCCTTTTTTGATACGGTCGCTTCTCAGTTCCATGCGTTTTGTTCTTGCGGCGGTGCTATATCAAATTTCTGCCAAGGTATGCCGAGGGTGGCGGGGCTGGCAAGCTCCTCCAGTAGTACCTATAATATAGAAACGACATAACCGATACCATTCAAACTACCGGACAGGCGGGAATACAGTGAAATGGCTAAATAAAATCCTCGGGAAGCAGAAACAGCAGAAACAGCAGAAACAGCAGAAACAGCAGAAACCTCGTACGGCCGATACGGTCGCATTCAGCGATCTTGGAGATTGGGTTTCAGACAGGACAAAAGCAGAACTCGGGGGATTCTTTGAATCCGCCGCACAGATATTTGCAGAGATCGAGGAGACAAAAGCAGAACTGATTCGCGATATCGAGAGCCTGAAAGCCGCAGAACCTCCGGAGTTACCGTCCCGCGTACTCCGGGTGGGGTTTGCAGCCCGCGATAGCCTGATCAAGCAGATCAATGTTATGATCGATAGGATCAGCACCCCGGTGATGGATTATCCTGACATCATGGAATTTTGCAGGTCTATCGACACCGCTCTTGACGCCACGATCGAGAAATCTACAAAGAGCCACCACCGTGCCAAATACCTGTTTCCAAAGGAGGTTGGCGCGGTATTCTCCGATCTCAGAAGTATAAAAATATCGTTAGCAAAACTCAGAGATTTGCTTGATAGGGAAGGTGCGAAAATAAAGGGTTTTGACGGTATAACAGAGACTATACAGCGAATAGGTGATATAACCAGAGATATCGTCGCAGGTAACTCAACTATAAAGAAAAATGGCTCTAAAACAGATGAAATAAAGCGCGAGATAAGCGATTGCTCCGCCAAACTGGAACAACTGTCACAGAGCAAGGAATGGAGTTCCTTTGTTGAACTCGAAGACAAGTTGAAAGAAAGGGAGCTGGAAGTAAGTAACATCAAAAATAATGTTTCAGAACTGTTTATTCCACTTAACAAGGCACTAAATCGGATGAAAAAGCAGAGCGAGAGTGGGAGGTACACGCTTTCAAAGAAACAGAAGGAACTCCTGGATGTGTGCCTCGAAAACCCGATTTCGGCGGACGTAGCTGATGTCAACGATTTCCTGGTAGAGATGCTGCAGATAGTTGAGAGTGGCGCGCTTGGACTTAAGGATAAGAAACGCGATAAGATCGTCGATAAGATCGATCAGATAATGGATTCCTTCGCGCCGAAAAAGGAGCGATACGACACCCTTAAGTCCGAGACTCATGAGCTTGGGCACCGGATCTCTGACCTGACCATATCAAAAACAAAAACCGCGCTTGAGGGACAGCTTGCCGAGAAAAATAAGGAGATCGCACAGATCGACGAAGACCTTGTCAATCTGGGTGAAGA
>QMVM01000049.1 GCA_003661105.1 Methanosarcinales archaeon
CCGTTCAGATTATGGGGTGTGATTCATGACCGGGATGATGAGTTTCTCAGGATTGCAGGGGTGGATACTCATACAGGCGACAAATTCAACATGGATCTCATGCCAGACTATGCCCGAGTCTATCTTCCAAAGAACGCCTGCGGAAATGTGATATTCAGGCTTTACACCAATATCCAGCACTCGCTGGATCCGGGGGTGGCGATTTATGACGAACATGGAAAGCTCTTTTGATCATCTGGATGTGGTCAATTCGGTTCTGAGCCTCGCCTATAATCTTAAGTCGTATCCAAACCACCTGTATAGAGCAGGTTACAGGATATCCAGAATAGAACCGCGATTCAATGTCAATGGGACTCTGAATCCGGATATTCTGTTCATGTCTGACGAGATGGGATTATTTTGTGAATGCAAAAGTGGGGAATATTATACTGGGCAGAATACCGAACTATACCAGAGGATAACTACGCGGCATCTTGTTGAGAAGGGTATTGACATTCCAACAGAGAACCTTGAACTCGATGTGGGGATATTTGGGAGGGGAGATATGGACGTCCTGAAAGATCGGTTGCAGGCAGAAGGGATAACCTACCCTCAGGTGATGATGGACGAGTTCATCCGAAAAGTAGCGGGTGACGATTTCAAAGATCCGGCGCTTCGTGATCTATTTCATGAGCCTGTGAGGATAAATGGAAAGCCTTTGACTATACTCAAATTCTCAGAGGACAGTTCTTTCAAAAAAATAGCTCCGTATATATTTAACACTTTGATAGCGAGGTCGGTTTCAGGGCGAATCGAATTCACTTCAAGAGACCTGGCAGGAGATTCACTGGAGGGGATCTGGAATCATCTTGATGGTAAGTCACAAAAGATATTGAGCGGAAAGGTGAAATCATTCCTGAAGCACTGCAAAACATGTGGGTTGGGGGAATATCTCAGTAATCGAGAGGATGTATGGACAATTGAGATTAACGACCACTGGAAAAGCAGAAAGAAGTTCAGTGATGATTGCAATCGCCTGATGGGTAATCTTAACCAGAAAACGCTCTGGGATTTTCCTGAATTTCGTGAGATGGAAGACGATCAAGTAACGCGAGGGGGTTAAAATGCCGAGGCAACAGGCAAATATCGATCAGGTAAAATCACAAATTAGATTCCAACTCGAGCAGCTTTCTATTAAAGATGCTCACCACGAATTTGAGCATCTTTGCCGTTACTTGACACGAGCAAGAATATGCAGTAATGTTCTGCCTGCGACAGGACCAGTTTCTGCTGGTGGGGATCAGGGACGAGATTTCGAAACATTCCGAACATATCTAACCTCAAGTCCAATTGCGAATTCAACTTTCTTTGCCCTCGTGTCACAAAAACCCATGGTTTTTGCATGCTCTCTACGGAAGAAGGAAAGGATAGCCAGTAAGATAAAAGGTGACGTAGGGATAATTATGTCATCAGGCTCACCTGTTGAGGTGGTTTGCTATTTCTGCACATCAGACGTGCAAGTTTCGAAGAGACACGAGCTGGAAGCTTGGGCAAAAGATAATTATTCCATTAAACTTACGATACATGATGGACAATCCATATCAGAACTGCTTGCCGATCGGGAAGTTTTTTGGATTGCGGAGAAGTACCTCAGCATACCCAGTGAAATTTATCCAAGAGCTGATGATGGGGGTGACTGGTATGGGCAATCTCTCAAATCTTGGAGAACAAAAAACACACCTAACATCAATTATGGTGATTTTTATGAACTTAAAGCTGCCGTTCGCCATGTAACGTTCTCTACTGAGGTAAGACAGGACATATCTTTTTGGATTAGACTCTTGGAAAAATTCATAGATAATGATTCTCTACCGAAATTAAGACGAAAGGCTATTTATGAAGTTGCAGTTGCTTCCCTACGAGGATTGGGGATGCTATGTGGCCAAGAAGATCGACTTCGAGAATATTTCGATACAATTCCTAAGTTGGAAGACCCTGTTGACTTAGAGGATGCTGCTGTTCTTCTAAACTATTGTATTGGCGCTATCCATAAAACTGATGTTCAGCTAACTGCTGATGAATTGAGCATCTGGCGTAACAAACTTGTAAGCAGAATCGAAGAGAGACTGAAAGCTGCAAATATACCGAGTCTTAAATGCCCGTTATTAGATATTCGAGGATATTTATCATTTATAGATCCGCTAAAACCCAATCCACTTGATGTAGAGGGTGCCATTGAATGGTGGACTCAATTAACTCTTATCGTAAAAGATGCGCCGCTTTTCCCTTTAGAAAGATTTGCTGATCACATAACCGATTTTATTGAATTTATTGATGCGACTCCTGAATATGATTACCTCGCACAACAGGTAGACACATTATTGTCAGATCGATGTGGAGATTTTATCGCAGCAGAGAAATGCAGAGATAGAGCAATAAAGTTCTATGAACAAGGTAATATCCTTAAGGCCATCAATCAATTGCATCAAGCAAAGGTTAAATGGTTTGCTGAAGAAACCCTTCGCGGTTCCTTGCTTTCAATGCTCTTAATATCGAAATGGTATTTGGAACTCGGTCTACCATTTGCTTCAAAATACTACGCATTGGCTGTAGCACATATTGCTCTTCAATCCCCCAAATCTGATGTAAAGTCGTTATTACCAAGAGCTCTGATTGCCGCAGCAGAATACGACTACTATCAAGGTTATTGGTGTGGATTTTTAGAATTAACCGATATCGGTCTCAAAGCTCGTTGGGCATTTTCAAGAGACGCAGGTGATTTGACAGTCCATGATGAACTTCAAAAAACATTATTTCATACAACAATGCTAATGACTATAACAAAACGGCTTGATCCACAATTGTTCGAATTTGTTCGGGGGGCGGTTCAAAAATGGAATATAGAATACCTATTAAAAAAATTGCTTCCGGTGGCACATGAAACTTGGGGAACACAAGACCTTTCCGAGATTTGGTTAAGTATGGAGGAAGATTTGGGAGGGCGTCCTTTCGGTGACTTTGGAACTGTACGAGAAGTCACTTGGTCTGAGCTTGGGATCGTTTGGAACGTAAACTGGAAGAATGATTATAATACTACTCCAGCAGCCGAGCAGTTCACTGCTGTTCTACAGATTTTATTAACCGATTTAGCAGGCATCGATTTATGTCTTCTAAAAACGGATGTAAATATAAATATTTGTGTGGAAAATATAGGTGATGCACGGGTTGAACCAATTCCATCTAATAAGAGCAGAAAGTGGAAAGTTACTCTGCCCGTCGACTCAACCAATGATGAAATATCCGAAATCGAACGTTTGCAAGTTAATATCCTTGCAGCGGCTAGTAGCATTTTAACTGAAGTGTCGTTATTGCCAAGCGAACGTCTTCATGAAGTATTTGAAAATTGTTTTAGGAACGGGCTTTCGATGAAGGCATTTGTTGCTGAACATTATGAGATCCTATATCGCGAATTTATCAGCAAAGAAATTTTTGAGTCGTCTAATAGACCGACAAAGTCTATTCCAGAATCACATCGTCAATTTAAGATTAAGGAACATAAAGAGTTGGCGTGGTGCGATGATCTGGGTCCCGGATACAGTAAGGAAATATCGGAAAAGTATCTTGAAAATCGCTATGCCAGATCAGTAATCCCTATTAGATATACGCTAAAACGCTTATTGGAGTATCCAGAATTTATATCCACAGTTGAACGGTTGCGCGCCGACGGGTGGCTTGATTGGCATATACTAACTTCGGTACTTGCTGCTGCTATAAATTATCGCGTGATGCAGAGTTCAGAGGCCCATCAAGACATATATATTTATAATAAACTATTTAAAAAAATAATGGATGAACCAGAACAAGAGAACTCTACCCAAATACAATGGGGGGAGTTCACAGAGGATAAACTACGAATGCATCAGAGTTTTAATATGTTATCAACTCTTAAGAATCTTGGTCTTGAGTGCCGTCAAACCACTCCAGATTTTGAGGCGATCGATCACTTTCTACGATATCGATATAATTATTGGACTGATGACGTCGAACATACGGACCCATTTATTTACCCGAACTTCAGCAAAGGAGGGGAGTGAACATTGGCGTTCATATCTATATTTTTGTCGGGAAAAGGGAGGCTCCCACGTCGTTCACATAAAACCGGTGAATGTTCATTCCACGACTGCACCCCTAAAAAACGCAAGAACCGCCCACATCAACGGAGCTGACCAAAAATGCCCAGACGCACCAGAAAACCCGAAAAGAAACCGATCGAGCAGTACGACCACAAGGAAGCCAGCCGCACCAACAACCCGCCTGTCGGTCTGGTAACCCCCGAGACCGACCGGGACGCTGGAAAGAAGACGTACGCCTACGACCTGCACATCGACCCGTCGCTCCAGTTCGACCCGCAGCGCAGCCAGATCGAGCAGATCATCGATGACGCCCTCGCGGCTGAAACCGTTGAAGAGGCGAAGTCTGCGCTCTCCGAACTAAAGAAGCGTCAGGCACCGTACCTCGACTGGGCCGGAAAGGCAGAACACACCTAGTTTGAGATCCCGACCGTCGCTCTCCATGCCCATGAGCGTATCGATCTCTTTGCCACATTCCAGTTCGATCCGGGGGCTGCAAAGGATGTCGATGAGGCCGATTGGCCCGGGATCGCATTACTGAAGGCTCAGATGAACGCCGACCCCCTGACTGAAGACTTAAAGAAGAAGCGAGCCAGCAACGAGAGCTTCTGGCTCATCGGTCATCCGGATGTGAACGTGGAGAGGATCACAGAAGGAGAGGATGAGAGCAAGTATCGGGTGGAAGTCCCTGGCTTTGACTATTATAACACCAAAACCGGCACGATCGACGCAGGAGGCACGGAAAAGATCGCGGTCTGGATGCTTGACACCGATTACGACGAGAGGAGTCCCTATCCGCGACAGGTCTTCTTCCCGATGGCTGGAGCAAGGGATGGCTGGGCGAGGCTGGCAAAGAATCTGAAGGCAGAGGTCGATCCCGAAATGGTTGAAGCGTACCGCGGCACGATCTCGCTTCCGTTTGAGGTAGGTGGAAATGGGCAGATTGTGGATGGCCGTGGGATCGAGAGTCTGAAGATTGTGGAGGTGGAATGAGTGGCCGACACAGCCCGCCTGATTGTTCCTGAGGTTACAGACGCACTTCTTAGAGGGATGGTTTCAAAGATTGTGAAACACTTCCATCCGGATAAGGTGATTCTCTTTGGCTCAAGGGCATGGGGAAAGCCAACCGGAGAGAGCGATCTGGATATTCTAGTCATAATGGATCTCAAGGGTTCACCTACTCGCAAAGCAGCCGAGATCTCCAGGATTGCAAGACCCAGATTCCTGCCCATGGATATTATTGTACGCGCACCTGATGAGATAGAACATAGAATCAAGATAGGAGATCCGTTCATCAAGGGGATCATGAACAGGGGGAAGGTGCTGTATGAATGAAGAACTGGTAAAAGAGTGGACTAAAAAAGCATAAGAAGATTGTTTGGCGGTTGAAGAGTCACCGCTCATACCACCAACACGTAAACATGCAGAGGAACACCAAGAATATCTAAAAGAATGCTTGAGAACCGGGGTCTTAGGAAGCGAAGAACCGTTGGATGACGACCGTCGCCGAATGTTTCAAGAGTGGATTGATGAGTTCAATCCTGACGATTATCCTGAGGAAATTCCTGAAGAAATGGCCGAGATGCAATGCACTGTATTTGGCCACATTTGCCCCGTAATTTTCGTTGCAGAGGAAGAAACGGAAACCGCTGAACTTCGACGTCGTGGAAGATACATCCCATTTAAAGTTAAGATGCGAGTAGTTCGACGTGATAATTACACGTGTCAAATATGTGGTAGGCATCTCCTCGATGACGAAGTTGAATTTGACCACATCATCCCCTTCTCAAAAGGCGGGAGTTCTGAAGAACATAACATTCGCTTGACTTGCTTCAAGTGCAACCGAAAAAAATCAGATCAAGTGAAACTGTAGAAGTTACATGATACAGCGCGCTGCCTAGCAACGTTTTACACGTAAAAGATTGTGTAAACTGTCATTTAAGAAGAACAAGAGGAGTGAGCAAATGAAAACAATAGAACAGGTTCTTGAAGAGTTTCTGGAGGAACGCTATGAGTATTTAACCATTTAGTCCCCCTCCGAGCCCCTATACGTACTCTGCGGTTATATTCTGTGTTTGGTTACGGTATGCCCCATGTCTATGGTAGTTCTTACATAGTGAAGTCCCCCGATCATGGTTTAGGTATCTGGGTAGTTACCCGACGACCTCACCACTATATATTCTCACCACTCCGCGTTTATCTGGAGAATTCCATGACACTTAAGCATTCGAATCCGATGGATGGCTATGTCTCGGTTTACACGACACTTGCCCGAAAACCGTATACTTTATCTCATCTCATCACCGAATAGTATCCTATCAAAAGGAGGAAAACAACGTGACCGACACACCCATCTCCGGCGCAAAAGCATTGATTAACTGCCTCAAGAATGAAGGGGTCGATACAATCTTCGGATATCCCGGAGGTGTACTGCTTCCACTGTATGACGAACTGTACGACTCGGATATCAACCACATCCTTGTGCGGCATGAGCAGGCCGGAGCACATGCAGCAGACGGTTATGCGCGTGCAACCGGAAAGGTCGGGGTGTGCCTGGCAACGTCGGGACCGGGCGCAACCAATCTTGTAACAGGAATCGCAAATGCTTATATGGACTCAGTACCGATCGTTGCGATAACAGGGCAGGTTCCAACGCCCATGATCGGAAACGATGCATTCCAGGAGGCGGACATCACAGGGATCACGCTTCCAATCACCAAACACAATTATCTGGTAAGAGACGTAAACGATCTTCCATGGGTCGTCAAAGAAGCATTTTATATAGCGTCCACTGGAAGACCGGGTCCGGTTCTTATCGATCTACCAAAAGACATCACGACCGACGAATTCGAGTTCACGTATCCAAAAAACACGTACCTGCGCGGTTATCATCCGGATGTTGGCATCGACGAGGATGCAGTGAAACGTGCTGCAGCGATGATCCTTGATTCCGAGTGCCCGGTCATCTATGCAGGTGGCGGCGCCATCATCTCGGATTCATCGTCAGAGCTTCTCAGACTTGCAGAAACGATCCAGGCTCCCGTGACAACGACTCTGCTTGGAATCGGAGCATTCCCGCAGTCCAATCCGTTGTCGCTTCGAATGCTTGGCATGCACGGCACCAAATACGCCAATTACGCAGTGCAGGAGTCTGACCTCCTGATCGCTATCGGGGCACGGTTCGATGACCGGGTTACAGGAAAGATTGATGCGTTCGCGCCATGCGCAAAAGTCATCCACATCGACACCGATCCGGCTGAGATCGGGAAGAACGTGAGAGTCGATCTGCCGATTATTGGGGATGCTAAAACAATTCTACAGTCGCTAAACTCCCACCTGCAGAAGATGCAGACCATGTCCGGTGCATGGCTCGGAAAGATCGATGCATGGAAGAAGGAGCATCCGCTGAGCTACGTTCAGAGCGACGAGGTGATCAAGCCGCAGTACGTAATCCAGGAGATATACAAGGCATGTCCTGATGCGATCATCGTTACCGAGGTCGGGCAGAACCAGATGTGGGCAGCGCAGTACTTCCAGTTCGAAAACCCCAGAACATTTATCACCTCAGGCGGGCTTGGCACCATGGGCTATGGATTCCCGGCGGCAATAGGTGCAAAGGTCGGATGTCCTGACAGGACCGTCATCGACATCGCTGGCGACGGCTCATTCCAGATGACATCACAGGAACTTGCGACCGCATCCAAAAGCAAGATCAAGGTGATCGTTGCGATACTTAACAACAGCTATCTCGGGATGGTGCGGCAGTGGCAGGAACTCTTCTTCAGCGAGAGGTATTCGTATACCGATATCTCGCAGAGCGTCGATTTCGTGAAACTGGCAGAAGCATACAATCTTATCGGGATTCGTGCAGAGAAGCCATCAGAGGTGCCGTCTGCAATATCCGAGGCATTGTCGGCAGACCGTACGGTTATCATCGATTTCGTGATCGATCCGATGGAGAATGTGTTCCCGATGGTTCCTGCCGGTGCTGCAATCAATGAGATCCTCGAACCGGGGGCGGTTGCATGAGGCATACGCTTGCAGTGCTTGTCGAGAATAAGCCAGGTGTGCTTGCGCGTGTTTCAGGACTCTTCAGCAGACGCGGGTACAACATCGAGAGTCTTGCTGTCGGCATGACCGAGAATCCTCTGATCTCGCGGATGACGATCGTTGTGGAAGGCGATGACCGGGTACTTCTACAGGTTACGAGTCAGCTTTCCAAACTGATCGACGTGATCTCGATATCCGATCTCCCACCGTCCGAATCGGTTGACCGGGGACTTGCGCTCATTAAGGTTGCTGCCGATACGGGCACAAGAGCTGATATCATGCAGATCGCGGGAATATTTCGTGCAAAGATCATAGACATCGGCGCAGAAACACTGGTGATCGAGGTCACAGGCGATAAAGGTAAGATCAGGGCGATTGAGAATATGCTCGGCAGATTCGGGATTAAAGAAGTAGTCAGAACCGGAAGAGTGGCATTACATAGAGGAACAAAGACGGTTGGAGAAGAATACAAATGATTGTAAATTTCAGAGTAACACAAGTAGAATCTAAGATATATGTGGATCCGGAAGAGGTTAGAAAGCAGAAGAACGTCAACATCAACTACGACATCAACCTGAAGAACACGGCAATCGTGTCAAAACAGACGCCGTTTGGAGAAAAAACTATTTTGAGGGTTGAATATGCGTTCTCAATCAATTACCTAAGCCCAAATGTCGGGCACATCAGATTCGAGGGGTATTCTGACTATTATTCCGACGAAGACGATCTGAATCAGATCAAAATCGATTGGGATGCAGGGAAAGCCCCGTCCAAGGTCCAGAACCAGATTGCAAACACGATGGTTTCCAATCTTGCTCCGCTTGCGGTCACGCTATCTTCAAAACTCGGGCTTCCGCCAGCGATGCCGCTTCCAGCGATCAATTTCCAGCAGAAGCAGGCAGGGAAACCAGAGAAAGTGGAGACGATGTATCACGGGTGAGACGGGGTGTTTGAGTTCGGATATGGCGGAGTTACGCAACATGCCGATGTTAATATGAGTTTTACATATAAGAACTATATTAATTAACTCCATAATAACGAATGGTATAAAAGTGCCTGTTAGAGGCGTGCACATCTCTGACGGGCGCGGGGTATAATTGGCGGGAAAGGATTGGTAGAATGGCAAAGAATGACAATAAAACTCAAGAAGAGCCTCTTGAAACGCAGCTGTGGAAAGCGGCGGATAAACTCAGGAAGAATATCGACGCTGCCGAGTACAAACATATAGTCCTGGGTCTGATCTTCCTGAAATATATATCAGATGCCTTTGAGGGATTATATCAAAGATTGCAAGAAGGAGAAGGGGATTACGCTGGTGCCGACCCGGAAGACATGGACGAATACAAAGCCGAGAATGTCTTTTTTGTTCCTGCGGCTGCCCGCTGGTCATATCTTCAGGCGAGAGCCAGACAGCCAGAGATCGGTAAAGACGTTGACAACGCGATGGACGCAATCGAGAAAGAGAATCCCTTGCTCAAGGGGGTTTTGCCAAAGGTTTATGCAAGAGGTAACCTTGACCCGACAAGTCTTGGCGGTTTGATCGATCTGGTGGGCAACATCGCTTTTGGCGATGCAAAAGTTAGAAGCGCGGATGTTCTCGGTCATGTCTTCGAATATTTTCTTGGCGAGTTCGCGCTTGCCGAAGGGAAGAAGGGGGGACAGTTCTACACTCCCCGAAGCGTTGTTCAATTGCTTGTAGAGATGCTGGAACCCTACAACGGCAGAGTCTTTGACCCCTGCTGCGGTTCCGGCGGCATGTTTGTCCAGTCGGAAAAGTTTGTAGAGGATCATCAGGGAAAAGTAAACGATATTTCAATTTATGGTCAGGAGAGCAACCAGACCACCTGGCGACTGTGTAAAATGAACCTTGCCATTCGCGGTATCGACAGCTCGCAGGTTAAATGGAACAACGAAGGATCTTTCCTAAACGATTCCCAAAAAGACCTGAAAGCAGATTATGTCATCGCCAATCCGCCGTTCAACGACAGCGACTGGAGTGGTGATCTGCTCCGCAAGGACGGCAGATGGAAACACGGCGTGCCACCCACCGGAAACGCCAACTATGCCTGGATACAGCATTTCCTCTACCACCTCAGCCCAAGCGGACAGACCGGTTTTGTTCTGGCAAAAGGGTCGCTCACATCCAAATCATCCGGCGAAGGCGATATCAGAAAGGAGCTTGTAGAAGCTCGATTGGTTGACTGCATCGTGAACCTGCCTACGAAACTTTTCCTGAACACGCAAATTCCAGCCAGTCTGTGGTTTTTGAGCCGGAATAAAGCCAATGGTAAGTTCCGCAACCGTACCGATGAAATTCTTTTTATTGACGCCCGGAACATGGGGCATCTACTTAACCGCAGGACAAGGGAGTTCTCGGAAGACGATATTCAGCATATTGCCGGAACCTACCACAACTGGCGCAATCCCGACGGTGATTATGAAGATGTAAAGGGTTTCTGCAATTCTGCTTCTATTAAACGGGTGAAGGAGTTGGATTATGTATTGACACCGGGCAGATATGTGGGGCTGGCAGTTGAAGA